>JANXCJ010000087.1 GCA_025060275.1 Bacteroidia bacterium
ATAAAGTTGCGTGGGTCATCCGGTAGATCGGGCAAGTCGTTATTACAAGTATTTTGACGACTCACACTAAAATTTGGATTAGCAGTAGGAGGGGTATCGCATACAAGGTCTCCAGAAGTTTCACAGGCATCTCCGCAGCTGCCATCAAAGGGGTGAGCTAAGCCTAAATTATGTCCCAACTCATGTACTAAAGTTCTTCCTCCTCGTCCTCGTAGGCTCCCCCCAAAAAATGAAGCGCCTACCACAGAACCGTAGAGTGGAGAGATTCCTATATCTGGATAATAAGCATAACCTGCTATGCCTGAGCAGTCATTGCAGTCTCCACTGAATCCACAAATAGCGGGAACTACCCATACATTCAAGTATTTATCTTGGGGCCAGCCTGTAGCTACTTTCATGTTGTATTCATCATCTACACATAACCCTGGCTGTGACCAATTGAGAGGAGGTTGATAATAACGCCAGTAAACCACTCCATTTGTGGGATTACCCCAAGGGTCTATCGTAGCTAAGGAAAATTCTACTTGCATGTCTATACCTTTAGGCGTAAAACCTAAGCTGCCAGGCAAGCGCCGGAAATCTTCAAATAATCGTCGCATTTGGGCTTCTACCTCTGAGAGGGGTATGCTATCATCTCCACTTGAGTGAATAATGTGAATTACAATGGGGATTACATACCTGGCTACAGGCTGGCATAGTGTGTCCGGCCAGCCCGCCTTACGCAGGCTTTGAGTACCTAAGCTAGCCTTAGGAGGTGTAGGACTCAAAAGGGCAGTGCCACATATTTGCCCTAAAAAAAATGCTATACTAATACTAAACATATAGCAAATGTATACTTTTTTCTATGGACGCTCTCTTCTATCTACTCCCCACGATAGGCGGTCTCGGAGGGTACGGAAATAACTATAATCAAATAGCTTGATTGTCTTGAGGGTAGTAGGGGCTCGTCTAAGAGCTACAGCCGTGTCTTGAGGCACAGTTATACTATTGCCGTCCAGAGCAATTTGGACCTTTCCTATTCGGGTGCGAAAGGTGATGGTAAGTACCCCATCGTCTGGCAATACTAAGGAGCGCACTGTCAGAGAGTGAGGGGCAATAGGGGTAATGATAAAGTTTCGGCAGGCGGGGGTTACGATAGGTCCGCCGCAAGCTAAGGAGTAGGCAGTAGAACCTGTAGGGGTAGATACAATTACGCCATCCGCCCAGTAGGTATTCACTAACTCTCCATTTAGGTAAAGGTCTATTAGGATCATTTCTCCTGTTATAGCCTTGTAGAAAGCTACCTCATTCAGGGCGAAGGCTTCGTGAGGTTGAAATACGACGGGTTCTGTAGTTACGGCTAATAAAGTACGGGTTTCTAACGTGTATTGACCTCTTAAGATATCCTCTGTGGCAGGGATTAGTCTCTCTTGTGGAATGGCTGTGAGAAAACCTAACCTGCCAGCGTGGATTCCTATTAGGGGTAGGTTTAGTAAAGCCACAATACGGGCTGCGTCTAAAAAAGCTCCATCTCCTCCTATGGCAAAAGCTACTTGTACCTTTTCCAGTTCAATTCGGCTGCGAAAAATATGGAAAGATAAAGTCCTTTTTTCTGCTTCTACCCAGGCTTCTGCAAAGGATTCTTCTACCCATAGTTCTATACCTTTATCTTTCAGGAATTCATGCCATTCCCATAAATAATCTATGTTGATTCTATTTGTCCATCGTCCAAAGAGTGCCAAACTCTTCATCTGCTTTGGAATTCTCTATAGGCATCTAACTCCAATTGCCGCTGAAGCACAAGGCTCTCTATACGAATCTCAGTATTTTTGGTCAAGATATTTTGGTCATAAATTAGATAAGCTCGCTGTCCTGTCCAGCGGTAGCGAGGTGCGTATCCTTCCTGCTGCCCTGGGCCTAAGAGGGTCTCTAAGAGAATACGCATAGCTTCGCTTGCTTCAGCGCCCTCCACGCGGATTTGTATGGTATGAAGCTTGTCTTGATAAAAGGCATATCGCACCTCAGCTAGCCTAATGCCCTCCCAAAGAGTATCCAGCGTGCTTCTGTACCAAACCTTGCGCTGAAAAGAACCCTTAGGTAGGAGTCCAGAAAAGGCAGCTTTAGGCATCTCTAGCTTTCGCCCTAAAAGGCCATATAAGGTATCAATAGGCGGTTGGGCAAAAAGAAGCATACAGACGCTTCCTAAAAAGTATTTCCAGACGATATGAGCGAAGCGCATAGGGACTATAGTTTCCTGATGAAATTTCCGATCGTGCACTGTAGGCAAATTTGTTTGCTACACGCTTCTCGCCAAAGTTGGATTTGCCCTTGGGTTTGCCATGCGTTGCGGGCAGGATAAGCCCATCTAGCATATATGCGTGCATAACGATGACTCTCTGGTGGCATCTTTCTGAAAGCCTCTATAATCTCCAAAGTCTTTTCTATTTTGCCCAACAAACGAAGATAGAAAATGCCAAAAGGATAGAGAGCATTGATGCGAAGATTTCTCATAAGGAGGGGAGGGGAGCGACGGATGGGTACCTTGAAGGGCCTCTGCCAGGCCCAGTGGACCTGCCAATAAGGACTAGGAAGCGGTAAGGTATTAGGTGGTGACTCTAAGAGGTCAATAGGCTGAGGATAGCGATCTAATAAAGCAGCCAGCATAGCTAGTCGAACCCAAGGAGAAGCCACAGGACGAGAAGGTGCCCAGTCCAGCATGAGGGGGTTCCAGCCTAACTTAGACCTGAGAAAATGCCATCTTTTTAGTAAATTCTCTTCGTATTCCTCTTGAGGAGTTGGAACTTTGTTCAGTAGTCCAGCTATTCCCAGGAGGAGAGCCTCTTTATCCAAAAGCGTCTCTGCATATCGCTGGAGGGTAGTCCATGGCACTTCGTGAGCAATTTTCTCAAAAAGTTGCCCTTGGGGCGCACCGAAGCTATAAGCCAGGGCCTCCCAGAATCCCTGTAAAAGCTCCTCTTTATTCCGATAATGCTGGTGGCGTGCAAGAAGCCTCTTTTCTCCCCACTTATCATACAGCTCTAACCAGAGATTCTCCGGGGCTGAGCGGGCTAACTGGGCACATGGAAAGGCTTTTAGAGCAGGACGCCAACGTGCTAACTGTGTGGAGTTTACAGCCTCTGATAAAGCGAGGATAGGTATCTCCCTACCTTGCGTATCTACCGTAAGGCTATCAGCTGGGGCCTCCCATACTACATGAAGGATTACTGAGCGGTAGCGAGCTTGCATGTGATGATTGTGATTGTACCAATCCTGAGGCTTTATATCAATTTCTACATCTCCTTTCCAGCGCAGACCTTCTATACGAATTTCAGCACCGACGAAGTCAGGACCGCCTCCTTCTGCTGGGTTGCCTGGTGAGAGGATAGTTATACTTTTGCCATCTACTGTTCTCAGAGAATCGCTCTTGTATAGCCGTTTCTGCCATATCCAGTGGAGAAGGAGCTCGGAAATGCCTGTTTCGCTCCCTCTCACCGTTCCGGGCATATTGAACTACAGCCTATGCAGGGCCTTACACTAACCATACCTCCCAGCCTTCTTCTGTAGATCGTACTTCTACATACTCTTGCAGAGTAGTGGCTAATTGTAAGCCTACATAGTTTGGAACGATTGGAAAGCTGCGGTGTCCTCTATCTACTACGACGGCGACTTCTATCTGAGGTGGGGAGACTTTATGCCAGAGAGATACTATCTGACTCATTATAGTGCGGCCTGTGTATAACACATCGTCCACAAGAAGGAGAGACTTATTGACAGGGATTTGACTGGCTTCGTTAGCTATTTCTACAATACTACCTTCCTGCTGAAGGATGTGATGCAGGCGTAAGGCGAAAGGCCTGCCTCTTGGACTAACTCCCCATAAAAGGGGAAGTTCTGTGTTGTAATGCCGTTCTAAGACCTCAAGAGCGATGCGATACAGAGCTCTCTCAACCTGACTGGGCGTTAGGATGCGCCGGCCTACCACTCTATTTTCTCTTTTCGTAAGAAGGCTGAGATGCCTCGGCGGAAATCTTCTGTAGCCCGTGCATGGGCATTCATTTTAGCTGCAAACTCTAATCCTCCTTGGAGGGGCATATCCTGGACATCAGCGATCAGCTTGCGGATGAATTCCAGTGAAGTGGGAGAATTTTGCTTAGCTAACTTCTGGGCAAGGTCCTTTACGAAGGAGTTTATCTCTTCAGGGGGAACTATGTAATTGAAAAGACCCACAGCATATGCCTTTTCTGCTGGGAGAGGCTCAGCTGTAATGAGTAATTGCCTTGCCCAGCCCTCCCCCACGCGCCTGAGGAGAAAGTAGGTTACCATAGCAGGCAAGAATCCAATACGAGCCTCTGGATAGCCTATAGTAGCCTGCGGTGTAGCTACGACAAGGTCACATACAGTTACTAATCCTGCCCCGCCTGCAAGGGCAGGTCCCTCTACCTGAGCAATGAGCGGCTTAGGATAGCGATACATAAGCTGATATAGTTCCATGAGGTGGAGGGAGTCGGCTAGATTCTCCTGCAGTGTGTATTCTTGTAGCTTTTGAAGGTATTCTATATCTGCCCCTGCGCAGAAAACCGGACCTTTTGCTCTCAATACGATCACGCGGATATCGGGGAGAGATTGCCAGTTAGATAAAGCCTGCTTAAGCTGACTTACGAGAGCATAACTGAGAGCATTTCGGCGTTCTGGGCGATTGAGGGTTATGTAACCTATGCGCTCGCTTACCTCAGTTTCTACAAGAGGAATAGTTTTTGTCGTCTCCTCCATATTTACAAACATAAGGCTTTTTGATTAGGAAAAACCGCTTGCTGAAGATGAATGGGGATATGCTTGGAGGGGTCTTCTCTCGCTTATCTTATAGCTCTATTACGGTATTTTCACCTAAGTTGAGGCTACTTTCTCTCCCCATTAGAAGAGCATCTCCACCGATTACCGAACCGCGTAGAAGCATGTTATGCACGCGACTATAAGAGCCTATCAGACTATCCTGTACTACGGAATTTTGAATTTCTACACCTTCCCCTAAGCTCACATAAGGTCCTATAATAGAGCGGTACAGCTTGCAAGAGTTAGGAATATACACGGGGGGAATAATAACGGAATGGGGATACTCAGGTAAGGGGAGGGGAGGAAGATTTCCTAAGAGGATTTTGTTAGCTTCTAAGAGGGCTTCTTTTCGTTCGCAGTCAAGCCAGTACTGCACAGGTAGGGTATATATGGGGATATCCCATTCTACCAATTTCTGAAGAGCATCTGTGAGATGATACTCTCCATGCGAAGTAATGTGATGGTCAAGAAGATACTGAATAGCCTCAAAGAGAGCAGCTGTCTCTCGGATAAGGTAAAGACCTACCAAAGCATAGTTACTACGGGGGATAAGGGGTTTCTCTGTAAGGCGGAGCAGCCGTCCTGTCTCATCTATTTCTACAATTCCAAAATCAGAGGGGTTCTCCACTATGGAAATCCCCACACGGCTCTGCGTAGAGTTATGAACCTCATCCCAGTTGAGTCGGAGGAGTGTATCTCCTACCATGATGAGCATGGGTTCCTGTGCCTGAAAGTAAGCTTGTGTGAGCGAGACCGCATGAGCTAAGCCTAACCGAGGCTCCTGATGCACAAATGAAAGAGATATTCTATCTCCGTAGGTAGTGAGAAGGAAATGTCGTACTTTCTCACTGAGATAACCCAATATGAAAATAAAATCTGTGAAACCTGCGCTAATGAGCTCTTCCACGATATGACTGATTAGCGGTTTCCCTGCAATGGGGATGAGGGGCTTGGGATGGGTATATGTATGAGGTCTAAGGTGAAGACCGGCCCCTGCTACGGGTACTACTACTTTCATTCTATTTGGCAAAGGTAGAAAAGGCAGAAAGCATTCTATATAGCGCAAGAGAATTGTTTAGTTTAGCTACTTCGTATCTTCGTATCAGATGGATACAGGGATTCTACATACCCATCACCTCTTAGGAGTAATCTTATTAGTTCTGATAGGTGCCCCGCTTATACTTCCTGCTTGGATTGAGAAGCTCAGGAAGGTTCATATGGCGATAGATACGCTTCTCCTCCTTACGGGTCTCTACCTTATCTTCAAGGCGCCTGCGGCTCTCTCTTCTCCTTATCTTGTCAAATATGGGCTTGTCATATTAGCTATTGGGCTAGCGATTGTAGGGAGCCGCAAACGGAAGAAGGCTTTTTCTATCACCGCTTTTATGCTGCTTGCTTACGCTTATGGTTTGTCCCTTCAGAGGGATTTTCTTTTGCGGTCGGAAGAGGAGAGGGTTCAGGCTATTGGAGCTTCTGAAGTTTCTATTCAAGCAGGGCAGCAGCTCTACAATACCCTTTGCTTGCGCTGTCATGGGGCTGAAGGCAGAAGTAGATATAGAAAAGCTTCCTCTCTTCACCCAATTCAGAATCCAGATACGACTTACTGGGCTGCGGTTATTCGGGGGGGTAAAAACGCAATGCCTGCACACCCTTATCTAACAGACAGTCAGGTAGCTAGTCTAATAGCTTTTCTTAGGAGCTGGCAGTAAGAAGAGGGTCCTTTTGGCTTGTATGAGTTCCTCCGTATTGATTTTAGGTGGAGGAGGGGTAGGAAGAGCAATCGGACTGGACTTTGTTTTGCAAGGTTTATCAGTAACTATAGCTGATAAGGATGAGAAAAGGTTGATGCTTCTCAAAGAGGAGATGCCCTCCCTCAAGACGCTCTATATGGACCTCAGAAAGGAAGAGAGCCTTGATGAGAAAAGTATTTGGCCTTATGATCTCGTTATAAATGCTCTACCGGGAGCAATAGGTTATAAAGTCCTTACAAAGCTGATTAGCTGTGGGAAAAATGTAGTAGATGTTTCTTTTTTTCCTGAGGACCCTTTTCTGCTCAACGAGTTAGCCATGCAAAAAGGTGTGACGGCTATAGTAGATGCAGGCATAGCCCCAGGACTATGTAATCTTCTCTTAGGGTATCATATAGGACAAATGAATGTGGAGTCTTACGAATGCTTAGTAGGAGGGCTTCCGGTAGAACGCTCTTGGCCCTATCAGTATAAGGCTCCTTTCTCTCTTACCGATGTAATTGAGGAATATACTCGTCCCGTGAAGCAGCGGCTAAACGGGAAAGAAATAATAAAGCCGCCTCTTTCTGATGTAGAACTAGTTGAGATACATGGGGTAGGTACCTTAGAGGCTTTCAATACGGATGGTCTGCGGACTCTCTTACGCACCACTCAGGTACCTAACTTGAAAGAGAAAACACTGCGTTATCCAGGACATGCGGAGTGTATTCGTATCTTGCAAGCAACGGGACTATTTTCTGCAGAAGCAATCTTGATAAATGGCCACCCTGTCCGCCCCATTGAAGTAGCTTATGAGCTACTAAGGCGTGTTTGGGCCCTCTCTCCGAATGATAAAGACCTCTTGATTATGCGAGTGCGTATAGAAGGCTGGAAAGAAGGGAAGTACATTCAGTATGAATACCAGTTACATGACGAAGCTGACCTTGCCCACTCAATAAGTGCGATGGCACGCACCACTGGGTATACTTGTGCTGCCTTAGCCTCTTTGCTCTTGAGTCGCTCCGACTTTCCTAAAGGAGTTATTGCCCCTGAGCAGCTTGGCGGAAAAGAGGGCGTCTTATCTTATGTCCTCTCTTATCTCAGCAATAGGGATATAAACCTACAAGGAGGCAAGCCTCGTGAAGGACTTGGCAATAATCCCCAAGGAAACGCATAAAAGGAATATCCATGTTCTTTTGTGTAGGATTACCCCTAAGGGATAAAGCATCTGAAGAAGTAGTAGAATCCAATCTGCCCAAATGCTCACGCTAAAGTGAGGGGCGCCGACCAAATAAAGGGAAGTAGCTTTTGAGAGGGGTATAACAAATAACATAAACCAGTGGGAGGGGCTGAATAGAATAAGGATTAGAAGCAGCCACTGAAGAAAATATGGTAAAGCTAAGGAGAGGGCAAGAATCTTGGGA
>JANXCJ010000088.1 GCA_025060275.1 Bacteroidia bacterium
ATGTGATATGAGAATCTCAGATGAACCAGAAAGATGGGAGGTTTCCTATGAGGGGACACCCCTCACGAACCCTGCCCAGCAAAAGAATGCGTTAGCGGCAGCCATAGCTGCCCGCATAGCTCAACTGCGAAGGCAAGACTTGCGCCGATGCTTTGAGACTCTACAGCAGCAGCCCCACCGTATGGAACAGGTAGCCTATGTGAGGGGCGTACTTTATGTAAATGACTCCAAAGCCACTACCACCGATGCTGTATGGCATGCCCTTAGTAGTTTTGAGCGCCCAATAATATGGATCGCAGGAGGCATAGACAAGGGAAATGACTGGGGGGAGCTTCTCAATATTGCCCGAGCTCGTGTAAAAGCCCTTATCCTGATTGGTAAGGATGTCTCCCGCATTGAAGAAGCCTTCAAAGAGGCTATACCCACACATGTGCGAGCTTACTCCATGGAAGAAGCCGTGATGAAGGCAGCCGAATTAGCCCAAGCAGGAGATGTAGTACTTCTTTCCCCAGGCTGCGCAAGTATGGATTGGTTTGAAAATTATGAAAAACGCGGAGAGGCTTTCAAAGTGGCTGTAGAACGCCTCCTCTCACCCGATGAAAAAAAATCGTAACCCCTTTTCTCTAGGCCTGAAAAGCCTCAAGAAGCCCACACCAAAGAGGATATACAAGTTCCGCCGCCGAGTAAAGCGCCTTATGGCTTATCTTACGCTCTATGCTTTTCCAGCTGAGACTCCTATTTCCCCTGCCCTCACAGCAATTTACAAGGCAGCTGGCAAATTGCGTCAGGCGTACCTCATCAGGAAGCAATTAGAGGATTTAGACCCTACCCTACATAAAAAAGTTCAGAAACTCATCCGAAAACGAAAAAAGCAGTTTCTTCAAGTTTATGATACTCATAGGAGGCTCCTTCGCCAGCAACTAAGAAACTGGAAAAGGCAATTTCCTCTCCCCTGGCTATACCCCGAAACCCAACAATCTTGGAAGAAGCAGACAAAAAACTGGATAAATCTTGTTAAGGCAAAGCTTCGGGCATATCCACCTCCACCCTATACCCCGCAAGTATGGCACGAAATCCGTAAATGGCTCCGACAATGGGAGCTTGCTAAGACCTGGGTATCTTTTTCTGATCTTCCGCCCTCACACCTCACAAAAAAATTAGGGGATGCAAGAGACCTGTACCTCCTCCTTCGCTGGCTGGAAAAGCAAGGGCTTTCTGAAACCCCCACCTATACCCAAGTGCAAGCCGCTTATACACAAAAAGAACAAGAAGCCCTGATGTTATGGCAAGCCTACCGTTCTGCTGGCTCTTCTTAGCACAAGCTCTTCCTGTTTTCTGGGGAGCTGAATACTTTCGCACGCAAGCAGAATTCCTACATTTTCATAGCGCACAAAGCTGGGGTAGGCAGCAGGATTTACTTTACATGGAGCACCTACCTCCCGTAGATTTGGGAGCTCCATCCTCTCTCCTTCCAGCTTTGTGGGAAAAATATGCATTATTTGATCTTCTGCGAGAGAGTGCAAGTAGGGAGTTAGAAGTTTATGCAAATGCACATAAGCCAAGCTATAGAAGCTCCCTCGCAAACTTTTATGCAGCGAAATATGCCTTTTTACGGCATCAATATGTAGAGGCACTAAACTATTTCGGTACAATAAAAACGGAAGACCTTCCCAAACTGCTTCGTGAAGAGAAAAGGTTCATGGAAGGATATGCAGCCTACGCCACTGGAGACAAAAACCGCGCACTAAATGAATTACGCCCTCTTGCAGAAAAAGTAGGACCTTTTCATGATGCTGCAAACTATTATTTAGGGGTGATTTCTTTTGAGAGGGGAGACTGGCGAAGCGCTGCTTCTTATTTTGAGGCAGTTCAGACTCGTTCTCCTTACAATGAGCAAGCGCCTCTTTGGCTTGCCTATGCTCTTTCACAAATACCCGATCTCACTCGCCTCAAAGACTGGGCAGAAAGATGGTATGGACAGCAGCTTGCACAAGAAGATACGCTTTGGCGTATTGTGGTCATCAGCTTTGCTAAAGCAGGATGGTGTGAGGAGGCTTTTCGCTTTGCTGTAAAAGTTACACATGATCCTTTAGTACAGCTTTGGCAGGGGATATGTGCCTATAGACAAAAAAAGGATAGTTTAGCTTTGGCTTTTTGGGAGCCCCTCCAGATGGGTACAGATACGATAGCCTACTGGGCCCTATATGGCTCCGCATTAGCACTCAAAAATCTACGGCGCCATGAAGAAGCACTCTCGCTACTAAACAAGATTCCCCTTTTCCCCTCTTCTCCCTCCTTAGAAGCCCAGTGGCTGCGAGCCCAAATAAGCTGGCAACTGCAAGCATTTTCTACCGGAAAAGAAGCTCTTAATGCCCTCCTCCTCCTTTCCCCACCAAGTCCTAAAAAAATAGAAATTTACAAGTGGCTTGCGGAATTCCATGCAGCTGAACAGGAGTATACAGAAGCCATACAGCTTTTAGATAGCCTTCCACCCTCCACTTCCATTGAAGCCAAACAGCGTTTTCTGCTAAGTGCAGGACTTGAAGCCTTCAAGCAGAAAAATTTTTCCGCAGCAGAAAGCCTCTTCTCTAAAGGCGCTCACCTCCAAGGCCTGCATACCCCTACACTCCTTTTTTGGCAAGCCGAAGCTGCCTATAAAACGGGGCAGTTAGCCAGAGCTATTACCCTGTATAAGCAGTTCTTAGCTCATCCTAAAAGCACCGAGAATCCCTACTATACAGAAGCAAAGCTTGCAATCGCATGGACACATCTACACCTATCTCAGCCAGATGAAACACTTCGGTATGTAGAACCTCTGAGAAAGAGTTCTGTTAGGGACGTGCGAGAAAGGGCTCTCTTCTTATCAGCCAGTGCCCTGTATATCAAGAAAAGATATGAAGAGGCTCTCGCTTTTTATGAAGAATTACTCAGACTGAATCCTTCTCCGCAAGTGCGCTATCATGTAGCTCAAACCCTTATTCGCTTGGAAAGATATGAGGAAGCAGAGGCAGTGCTTAGAACTATAAGCCCAACAAGCGTAGGAGCAGAAGATGCTCTTTATCTAAGGGTAGAGCTATGTGCAGTTTGGCTTCATCGTCCAGAATGCACCAAGGAAGCGGCTCAAACCCTACTTCAACATTTTCCTTCTTCTAAATGGGTAGCTCCCGCAAAGGCTCGTTTAGGACTTGCCTTAGCAGAGCTCAATCAGAAAGAAAGTGCCATTCGTCTCCTACTCCAGACCCTTCAAGCTTATCCAGCACATATAGAGGCTTCTAAATTAGCCTTAGAAGGCCTTCGCCACCTCCTTTCCCCATCTATGTATGATAGCGTATATCAGGCATTCCTGCGAAGCCTACCCCCTGAGAGCGAAACAAGACTAAATTTTGAGAGAGAGCGAATGCGCCAGCTCGCCGAAGCTGAACGATGGGAATCCCTTCAACAAGAAGCCATAAACCTCCGTTTGCGATATCCCGCCCTCACAGGAGAATCCCTTTATTGGCAGGCCCTTGCTACAGAAAAACAAGGGGATACAGCACGAGCTATCATGCTTTATCAAGAACTCTCCTATTATGCAGCCTATGCTAATCAAGCCTGGGAAAAGCTGAGCCACCTTTACTTGGGACAAGGACGCCTTAGCGAAGCCTGGGCAGCTCAAGACTCCTTCCTACGCTATCTACCTCCCACAGGCTATCTCCGCTTGCAAGGCATCCTAACTTGGGCTGAAATAGCTACGCTCCTAAATCGGGGCGATACAGCTATCAAAGTCTGCCTTGCCCTTCTTCAAGATACCCTCTTGAACCCTTATACCCGTCAACGCATACTTTTGAGGCTTGCGCTCACCGCAGAGAAAGTAGGGAATTCAGACTCTGCGCTATACCTCCTAAGACAGATACCGCCATTGGATAAGAATGCTCTCGCAGCCGAAGCCCTCTACCATCAAGCCCGCCTACTCTATGAAAAAGGACGCATACAGGAATCCCGAGCCGCCATTTATCAACTGAGAGACGAAATGCCCACCTACACAGAACCTCGCGCTAAAGCCTATCTCATTTTAGCAAAGATTTTCCTGAGTGAAAATAAGCGAAAATCTGCCCGCCAACTCTTGGAAAGCCTTGTGGAAAATGCCCCTACCCCATCCACACGCCAAGAGGCTAAAAAAATGCTTGACAGCTTGCCCCCTCTTCCCCCTCCTTCTCCTACCCCCAAGCCTAAGAAACAGAAGGGACAACCCTCCAAGAGAAAATAAGCACGCTACTATCAGCGGCAGAGACTCAAGGGGCTTTAGCCTTACTCAGAATCCCCTCCCCTCTACCAGACAAGGGATACTCCACCTCTTGTCATTTCAAAAAAACCTCTAACTTTGCCGCAAACAAAACGCATATGAGGTACGCATTATTTACACTCGGAATGCTCGCCTTTGGGGTGAGCGGAGCAGTAGTAACCGTAGCTTACGGAACACCTGCTTATGAAGTAGCAGCTACAACAGCTGAAAAATCCACCGCACCAACTAAGCTCAAGAAAGAGGGATTTTTCCACAAAGCTCTCCATTTCTTCGCTAACCTCTGGGAAAAGGCTACCACCAGAATAGCTCCCTTCTCCCTCTGGGTGCTGGCAATTTTGACACCTCCTCTGGCTGTAGGAATTGCTAGTAACTGGGACCCAGACAAGGTGCTTATTGCTATGCTCCTCACCGCCTTATGTACCATCCCCGGTATTATTTACGCTCTCATCCAGGTAGGCAGGTCCTAAGCTACCTCCTGACAACCTAAGAAGGGGGGGAATGCTTCTCGGCATTCCCCCTGCTTTTTATTGAGGGCGCAAAAGAGGAAAGAGCAATACTTCTTGAATACTACGCACATTACAGAGTATCATTGCAAGCCTATCTATGCCCAACCCCAAGCCTGCAGTAGGAGGCAGGCCATATTCCAGAGCTCTAATAAAATCCTCATCCAAGGGCATGGCCTCTGCGCCTGCTGCGCGCAGAGCTGCTTGCCTTTCCAAGCGAGCCCGCTGATCAAGAGGGTCATTCAATTCCGAATAGGCATTGGCTATTTCCTTACCTGCTACAATTAGCTCAAAACGCTCTACTAACTCTGGGGCTTGACGATGTCTCTTAGCCAAAGGACTAATCTCCAAAGGATAATCCAAAACAAAAGTCGGCTGGATAAAGCTAGGCTCTACTAGCTTGTCAAATAATTGAGCAATTAGATTAATCTTAGTATAGGGCGGCTCGGGAAGCGGAACCTCCCTCTCCCTTAGAAGTTCTATAAGAGCCTCCTCTGATAGGTTTCGGACATCCCGACCCATTCTCTCCTCTAAGGCTTCATAGTAGCGAACCCGCCTATATGGCGGTGTAAAATCTAACTCGTATTCACCATATTTCACTTTTAGCGTACCTTTCACCTGCCTTACCACTCTTTCTAAAAGCCTCTCTACTTCCTCCATCATCCAGTAGTAATCCTGATAGGCTACATATAACTCTACCTGAGTGAATTCAGGATTATGATAACGATCTATGCCTTCATTACGGAAGTCTTTAGAAAACTCATACACACCAGTGAAGCCTCCCACAATAAGCCGCTTGAGAAAGAGCTCATTAGAAATTCTGAGGAAAAGTTCCATACCCAGCGCATTGTGATAAGTCGTGAAGGGACGAGCGAAAGCGCCCCCATATACGCTCTGAAGTATGGGTGTTTCTACCTCTAAGAAGCCTTTTTCATTGAAGTAATCTCTTATAGCTTGCACTATGGCTGTACGCTGACGAAAAATCTCTCTTACCTCCAAATGTACTATTAGATCAAGGTAACGCATGCGATAGCGAAGCTCTGGATTCGTAAGCGCTGCATAAGTCTTCTCCTCTGTAGCTTTCTCAATCGGAAGGTTATGAAGGCATTTAGCCAGCAAGCGAAAATACTCTACATGAATCGTAATTTCACCTGTCTTTGTGGTGAAAACAAAGCCTTCCACTCCAATTATATCCCCTAAGTCCAGGAGTTTCTTAAAGACCACATCATACCACTCTGGCTTTTCAGCAAAAGTATCCCTCTGGAAATAGAGCTGGATGTCACCTGTCTCATCTCGCAGTACCGCAAAAGAAGCCTTACCCATCAGCCGCTTGCGCCAGAGGCGCCCTGCCAATCGTACTGACTTGAATTCTGACTTTTTTTGAGGGTAAGAACGCAGTATTTCAGCGGCAGTGGTATTGGTAGGAAAAGGTTCAGTGGGATAGGGTTCTATGCCGAGTTTCCGAAGCTCCTGCAGCTTTGCCCGGCGTACTTCATCCATGCCCGCAAACCTACGACAAAGAGGGAGCTCATTCAATTTAGGCCTTGAATCGTTATTTTTGAAGTATGCGTTTATGGGTGGCAGGAGGGCTACTTCTTTTAGGATGGGCGCGCCACAGGGGCACTTTCGTAGAAAATAAAGGACAAGTATATCCTGAGGCAAGATATGAAGCCGTGTGGAGAAATCACCGAATATACCTGACACCCACAGGATTAGCAATATTACTGGTAGATGACAAAGGCTTTCATGAAGCACACTGGAATAGATGGGGCGACCCAAAACCCGTAAAAGCCCACTTTTTTCGCATTCACTGGATTCAAGGGAGAAGTATAGAGCCCCAGGGAGAAAGCCCAGAACCAACCCGATATAATTTCTTCCAGGGTACCTGGCGTGCCACAAACGCTCAAGGATTCCATGAAGTATGGTATAGAGGGGTATATCCAGGGGTAGATGTACGTTTTCGCCTAACAGAAGAGGGGCTCAAGTGGGATTGGCTCGTCAGCTCTGCTGAGGCACTTGCTGCCATACGTCTTTGGTATGAAGGGGTAAGCATCTCAGCAGAAGGAGACAGTCTCCGCATAGAGACAGGGGTAGGCACCTTCATAGAAAAGCTCCCTCGGGTCTATCTTCAGGGCTCTAACCAAAGCCTCAAAGCCCGCTACCGGATAGAGGGAAAGTACGTTTCCTACGAACTCTTAGAGAAAGCTGAAGGAAAGTTGGTAGTGGACCCCGTCGTAGTTTTTTCTACCTTCTCTGGCTCTTACTCTGATAACTGGGGCTTTACAGCTACATATGATCTACAGGGAAATGCCTTCGGAGGGGGTAACGTGAACGACATGGTATGGAATGCCAATCCCGGTGGCATGTACTTTCCTGTAACGCCCGGGGTAGTTCAGGGTACTTTCGGAGGAGGGGTGAATTACTCTACTAACACGCCCATTTTTTGGGGCACAGACATAGCTTTATGGAAAGCAAATCCCACAGGTACAACTATCCTTTGGGCTACTTATCTAGGTGGATCAGACAATGAACAGCCGCACAGCCTTGTTACCGATGCTCAGGGGAATCTCTATCTGATGGGTGCTAGTCGTTCATCTAATTACCCTACCTCTCCCAATGCCTACCAACCCACCTACCATGGGAACATAGATATCGTGATAAGCTGCATTAGTGCAAATGGAGACCAGCTTCTCGGGAGTACTTACTTAGGAGGGTCAGGAGAAGATGGACTCAATAGTAGGCTATTTCCTCTCTACTACTTCTATGCAGATGATGGGAGAGGTGAAATTATTTTGGGTGATACCGCATGTTACGTTATTTCCTCTACTCGTTCCACAGACTTCCCCACTACACCTAATGCTTACCAAAAAATACTCAGAGGAGGTATGGACGCAGTGATCTGTAAGCTTTCTTTAGACCTCAGGCAGCTTTATGCAAGCACTTTCTTGGGCGGGACTAATGCAGATGCGGGATACTCTATTCGCGTGGGGCTGGGTGAGATAGTATACGCAGCAGGAGGGACAAATAGTACCAATTTTCCCACTACTGCTCGCAGTTATCAAACAACTTATCAAGGCGGCAGAGCCGATGGCTGGATAGCGCTCTTAGACCC
>JANXCJ010000089.1 GCA_025060275.1 Bacteroidia bacterium
CTGGCAAGGCAAAGGAGACGAGATTGACATGTTGGTCTCCGCCTATAATGATATGGCAGAGCGACTAAGAGAAAATCAAAAGCAATTAGAAGCTACTCTACGCCGAGTAAGTCAGCAAGAAATGGCCTTTCAAGCAGCCCACGAAATAAAAACTGCCCTCACTCCCCTCAAAATCCATCTACAGCACCTTCAACGCCTCCCCAGTGTAGACCCAGAAAAGCTCCGGGAGATATCTACTCGTCTCCTCCAACGAATAGATGCCCTCGTACGCATAGCAAATAGCTTCATGAGTTTTGCACGGCTGGGCTCATCAGAGGAACTCTCTCTCACGCCTATTCACCTTTCCCACTTTCTAGAAGAGCATTTGCAACCTTACAAGCAAAATCCTCACATCCCCATAGAACTACATCTCCCTAATGAAGCTGTATGGATTCAAGCAAATGCTGATGCCCTCCAGCAAGTCCTAAATAACCTCCTTCAGAATGCCATGCAAGCCTTGGAGGGACAAGAGGCACCCCGTATCTCCATATCTCTTATCAAAGAAGGTCAAGAAGCTATCATAGCCGTACAAGACAATGGTCCGGGCATCCCACTGGAAGCAAGGGAAAGAATCTTTGAATTTTACTTTACCACTCGTAGATCAGGTACAGGGTTGGGCTTAGCCATCACTAAAGGATTGGTAGAACGAATGGGAGGAAAAATTACATTTGTAAGTGAGATAGGAGTGGGAACGACTTTTTATGTAGCTTTTCGGGCTCATACTGGTTAAAAGTGCCCCAAAAGCAGGAATATGGCTATTCTCAGTCCATAAATAGTAGCAAGATTGCTCCTGAGAAGTGGCAAGTACAAATCATATCTTTACTTCCTATCTTTTTCTTTTCCAGAGCCCACATACTCTTTCGTGAGTTTGGAAAAGTATTACTCATAGGGTATCTTAATGCACAGATTATAGAGATTGACACTCTCATGAACCCCTCTACTAAAGAATGGGCTCTACCTTCAGGATGGCTCTTACCCGGCAGTGTGGAGTTCATTCCGCCGTTACCTTATGAGTATGATACCCTCTCTCATATCCTCAGATGGGAACCCCTACAAAGAGAAATTCGCATTCGCCTCAGACTGTATCGCTTGCCTTCTGCGGATTCTATTTATAGGCCTCTTCCTTGGCAGGCTCTACAAAGATGGGACAGCTTGACCCAGCTTCGTTATTCGCACCTCGCTCCCACATTTTCTATGCCTCCTGATACTTTTTCTCCTCGTCTTACTCGGCAAGGCAGCCTTGTTCGGTCCCTAACCGTAGGAACAGGGCAGAGCGCCACCCTCAATGGGGCTTTTCGGCTAAATTTAGAGGGACTAATCGCTCCTGACCTGTATCTTTTGGCAGCCCTCACGGATGAAAATCTCCCCTTTCAAACTGCCACTACTCAGGGCCTCTCTGACTTTGACCGAGTGAATATAGGACTACGATGGAAAAAAAGCCAACTCCTCCTAGGAGACTTAGAGCTTCGTGAAAATAGCTCTTACTTTGCAAACTTCTATCGCAATGTTCTTGGAATAGAGGCTAAGGTACCTTTGGGGCGTCATGCCCTACGCACTGCCTTCTCAGAGGCGAAAGGCATCTTCCATACTAATTCTTTCATGGGGCAAGAGGGACGACAAGGTCCTTATTCTCTGACTGGTAAGAATGGAGAGCGGTTTATTTCCATCCTAGCAGGTTCAGAAAAAGTCTACGTAAATGGTACTCTCATGCGTAGAGGACAAGATCAGGACTATGTAATGGATTATGCATTAGGAGAGATTACTTTCATGCCCCGTGTGCCTATTACCGCAGCTACACGGATTGTAGTAGATTTTGAGTATGTAGATAGAAGCTATGGGCGTTCATTTTTTTGGATAGGGGATTCATGGCAAGGAGAGAGAACCCGCCTAAGCGCTTCCTACATTAGGCAGGCGGATAATCCGAGGCGCCCCTTAGATTTTTCTTTATCTCCCGAGGAAGAAGCCCTACTTGCTGCGCTCCCACCAGGGCAACGGGTAGGACTCCTACCTGGCGTGGATACACTGCCGTATGAGAGAGGTGCCATTCGGTATGCAGCGAGAGATACCCTTATAGGAGCAGACAGCGTAAGATTTTTTGTAGTTAGCCAGGACCCTGAAGAAGCCCT
Source organism: Bacteroidia bacterium (assembly GCA_025060275.1). GTDB lineage: Bacteria > Bacteroidota > Bacteroidia > SpSt-205 > SpSt-205 > SpSt-205. The sequence continues at coordinate 2,166 of JANXCJ010000089.1, forward strand.
CTATCAAGTGAACTTTACTTATGTAGGACCAGGAAAGGGCGATTACATACGAGAAACCTCCTCTCTCAACGGAAATGCCTTTCGCTGGGTAGGAGCAGGGAAGGGAGATTACATAATAGGGCGTGCAGTACCTCTCCCCACTTCTGTAGAAGTTTTATCAACGCGCTATACTTGGCACATATTCCATGGATTGAACGTAGAAGGGGAAATAGATGGAAGCCGATATATACCCAATCGCTTCTCAGGAAGGTCCTTACACGATATAGCCATGCGCCACACAATAAGGTATAAGGTCAGGCCCGACTCTGCCTATTGGCAAATCCAGCCTGAGATAACTCTCCAGTATGTTGGTGCTAACTATCAGAATATAGACCGAGTATATGAGAGAGAGTACGGTCGCTTATGGAACTACAATGATCTGGGGCAGCGCGCCACTGAAAAACTCGTAGAAGGACGCACAATCCTAAATTGGAAAAACAAGTATCGTACCACCCCTCAAACTGGTCTAAGAAGATGGGGAGATTCTCTTCGTACTGCCCGCATTTCTCTCTTGTGGGAGGGCCTAGACACCTTGAAAGGTCTAGGTGGAAATTATCTTATAGAATACATCCCATCATTTTCTGGAAGGGGGTCTGATCGCTGGCTCCGCCAAACAGGTAAAGTCTTCTATACTTATAGGAGATGGCAGGCCGGAAGTGCTATATGGGGGGAGCGCCGCAGTAGCACTTTATTAGACACAGCTAACTTTCACTTTCATGAATATACACCTTATCTCCGCTATCAGTGGAATAAAGGCCTCCTCCGACTCTCCTATCAGTGGAGAAAGGAATGGCAGGTCCCTTTTCAGGACGCCACAAGAGAAAAAAGACTGCGATTCACCGCCTACATGCCTCAGGTAGAGTTCAGTCATCAGGGAGAAAAGATAGGATTTTCTACTACTACTGCCTATAGAATTTTTCAACCTGGTGACGCAATTTTTCAGCTCAATGCCACTAGAACCCTCCTCACTCAGAATAATTTTCGCCTAAGATTCAGCCCGTGGGAACTTGAGAGTTTCTATCAACTTTCTGCCGAGCAGACTCCACAGCGGCAAGTACTTTTCGTAGCTGTAAATCCCGGGCAAGGTACACATGAGTGGCGAGACATAAACGGAGATGGACTTCAACAAATAGAAGAATTTATTCCCACCATAAATCCTCTCTTAGCAAACTATATTCGCATTCAGCGTGCTACAGGTAAGTTTCTACCTGCTATCGCTTTGTCTTTAGCTTTTTCAGGGCGGTGGCACCCTACCAAGCGTCTCCGCTGGCTAAGCTACCAGACAAATAGTCGGTTAGAGCAGCGCCAAAATGCCTCCGACACAAAGTGGTTTCGTTATCTACCTACTCTACCTGCGGCTGATACATCATTCCTCCAGTGGAATTTTCTTCATAGGCAGGACATTTTTCTTTTTCGCTCTTCAACCCGTGGGGATCAAACCTTCTCTTTTCAATATCAGCTTTCTCAACTAGTACCCCTCTCGGGTATTCAGCGACAAAAAAGCTCTCAATACAGTTCTCGTTCCCGATACAATATATCCGCCGAGTGGGGCTTGGAACTCCTTCTTGCCTATCTCCAGAAGAATACCCATGCCCCTCTACAGGCTGAACTGAATTACGCCTACGACGGCATAGACCTTCAGCCTCAGGTAGTTTATCAACCTAACACCCGATGGCGTACAAGCCTTAGTATAGCTTATAAACATAGAAATGTAATAGTCCCTTCTCGTATTCGTGCGAGAGGTATCCGCTTGCCCTTAGAGGAACGCGTAACTTGGAAAGCGGGGGCTTTCATAGGACTACGAATTGAACCGGCTTTCTTTTATGTCTCCGAGAATCTCCTACCTCTCTTGAGCTTTGACCTACTTGAGGGTATGCAGCCAGGCAGAAACGTATTCATAAGCTTTACACTAAATTTTCCTATCAATCGCTTTGTAGAGCTCTCTCTGCTCTATGAAGGACGATATAGTAGGCAAGCTCCGACCCACTCTGCGCGTATGCAAGCGAAAGCTAACTTTTGAGGTATGAGCTGGGAACGGGTCCAAGAAGCTATAGAGGCAGCGGCTCATAGAGCAGGACGTAGCCCTACTGAAATCACGCTATTGGTCGTTTCTAAGGGGCAATCGCCTGCGCGTATCCTTTCAGTTTATGAAAAGGGGCAGCGACTCTTTGGGGAGAATCGCGTACAAGAGCTCCTAGCTAAGAAGCCCTTACTTCCCTTAGATATCAACTGGCATATGATAGGGCATCTACAGACCAATAAAGTCAAAGCTATACTTCCCCATATTACGCTTCTACACTCTCTGGATAGGGAGAGCCTATTGGAGGAGATTGCTAAGAGGAGCACGAAACCTCTTCCTTGCCTGATAGAAGTGAAGATAGCGCAGGAGGATACTAAGCAGGGTGTGCCCCCCTCTGCCCTAATACCTTTTGTAGAGAAGGTGCTTTCGGTGAAAGAGGTAAGCCTGCGAGGCCTCATGGGAATGGCTACTTTTACTCAGAATAAAAAGCAGATTCGGGAAGAGTTCCGGCATCTGCGCAAGCTTTTTGAGAGGATTCGTGAGGAATTTCCAGAAGCCCCTATAGATACACTTAGTATGGGAATGTCCAGTGACTTTGAAATTGCTATTGAAGAAGGTAGCACGCTTGTGAGGATAGGCGCTGCAGTATTTAGCGAGGGTAGTTCTTAGGACCTCTCAGATGAGGGATATGACTGATGGCACACCTCAGAAAAATTGTATAAATTTGCCTTGCCCGCTTAGCTCAGCGGTTAGAGCATCTGGCTGTTAACCAGAGGGTCGCAGGTTCGAATCCTGCAGCGGGCGCATTAATTTCTCACTTAGTGATAGAATTCTATTTTCCACATCCCACGCAGGTCTCCCATGTTAAAACCCGTAGCCTTATCTCCCAAGTAGCGTTTTCGGATCTGTGCTAAGGCGGGGCCGTCCAGCTTAGAGGGCATTCCGTGGCATTTTAGGCACTCTTCCATCATGATGTAGATGGGACGGTAATATCTAACATTCCCGTTAGGAAGCTGTACTATGTAACTTTCCCGGGAAGCTGTCGTGTCGTAATAGGAATATACAAGCCGATCTAAGGAGTCTTGCAGGGAATTTTTAGGATTTCGGAAGCGCAGAGCTACCCGCTGAAGAGAGAGACGGTTATCCTTATAGAAAGTCAAGGTTTCTGCTGCAAGGTGGCAGTACCTCACAGCACCAGCCCATCCTTCTCGCTGGGCTCTTTGTAAAAGATTTTGTAAGATACTTCTTTGACGAGATAATGTAAGACTGTCTCCCAACTCTTTGAGGCTATTCAGATGAGTAGGAGTAGAAAGGGAAGCTGGCGCAGAAGTATCTTTTACTGGGGGAGATTGACAACTGCTAAAGAGAGCTATTCCTATCCCCCCGACTCTCCAAATTCTCCTCATGTGCAAATGAAACAAAAATCCGTTTTCATCCATCACCTAAGACAAATACCCAAAAGAGACTCGAAGGGCTTACTAACCTAATTTTCCCTACTTCCCTATTGCGGTATATTTGCTATATGGGGCGTGTCAAGGAAGCCAAGCTGCCAGCTAATCTTACGAGAGAAGCTGTTCTTCGGGATTATGAATTAGGGTGGCTCAGTCGCCATCTTAGCCTCATAGGTAGAAAAGAAGTTCTAACGGGCAAAGCCAAATTTGGAATTTTCGGAGATGGAAAGGAACTTCCTCAACTAGCTATGGCACACGCATTTCAGAAGGGAGATTTCCGTTCAGGCTATTACAGAGATCAGACTTTTATGTTGGCTGCTGGGCTTCTTACCCCAGAAGAGTTCTTTGCCCAGCTTTATGCTAATACCGACCTTACGGCAGAACCTGCCTCAGGGGGTCGTCAGATGAATAACCACTTTGCAACACCTTTTTTAGATGCGAGGGGCAACTGGCTCCCCCAAACCCAACGAAAAAATGTAGTCTCTGATGTTTCTCCTACTGCAAGCCAAATGCCTCGTATCGTAGGATTAGCCTGGGCATCGGTGCTGTATCGTAAATTACCCGAGTTAGCAAATTTTGTAGAGTTTTCTCAAAACGGAAATGAAGTTGCTTGGGGAACAATCGGGGACTCAAGTACCAGTGAAGGACTGTTTTGGGAGTCCATAAATGCCCTTGTCGTTTTACAAGCTCCAGCTATCATTAGCGTGTGGGATGATGGCTATGGCATATCTGTACCCGTAATCTATCAGACAGCTAAGGGGAGTATCTCAGAAGCCTTAGCAGGCATGCAGACAGATGACCAAAAGCCAGGGCTTAGCATATATGTAGTAGAGGGATGGAACTATCCTAAACTCGTAGAAACTTACCTAAAAGCCGCAGAGCGAACCCGCCATTTACATGAACCAGCCCTAATCCACGTAGTAGAACTTACCCAACCACAAGGGCACTCCACCTCAGGAAGTCACGAACGATACAAAAGTCCAGCTCGCCTCGCATGGGAAAAGGAACACGACGGGCTTCTTCGCATGCGCCACTGGCTCCTCGCCGAAGGGATAGCTACCGAAGAGGAGCTCCAAAGCATAGAAGAAAAAGCCCTGGAGACAGCTCGAACCGCCCAAAAGAGCGCCTGGGAAAATTATATATCTCCTATTCAGCGCTTCCATAAAGAGGTTATTAGCCTGACCCCCCCCTCTCCAGAACGCGCAGCCCTAGAAAAGCTCAAGCCTGTAACTTATCGGGAAGTTTTAGAGTTGGCACATACAGTTATTCGTCGCTATCCCCAATCTCCAGAAATAAAAGCCCTAAGACAGCTTTATAAAGAAAAGTACAAGGACTTAGAGAGTCGGTATGAAAGCTGGCTTTACCGCAACACAGCTTTACAGGTACCCGTAATACCTCCTACATATCTGGCTGAGCCTGAGAAAGTAGAGGGTTTCCGAATCATAAATGCCTGTTTTAGGGCGGCCCTGAGGCGAGACCCGAGAGTGGTAATTTTTGGAGAAGATGTAGGACGCTTAGGCGACGTAAATCAGGGCTGTGCCGGCCTACAGGAGGAGTTCGGAGAGTTGCGTGTAAGTGACACAGGGATTCGGGAAGCTACGATTATCGGTCAGGGGATCGGACTAGCTCTAAGAGGGCTGCGTCCTATTGCAGAAGTACAGTATTTGGATTATCTTCTTTATGCCGTGCAGATTCTCTCGGATGATGTAGCCACACTTTCTTGGCGCAGTGCGGGCCAGCAAAAGGTACCTCTAATCGTCCGCACTCGTGGGCATCGCTTGGAGGGTATATGGCATTCAGGCTCTCCTATGCAGCTTCTTTTGGGTGCTTTCCGAGGGATGTATCTGCTGGTACCTCGCAATATGACCCAGGCAGCAGGTATGTACAATACGCTACTTGCTGCCGATGAACCGGCTGTGATTATTGAAGTGCTAAATGGGTATCGCTTACGGGAGCCTCTGCCTAGCAATATAGATAAATTCACCGTACCCTTAGGCGTCCCCGAAGTGCTTCAAGAAGGTACGGACATAACTTTAGTAACATACGGTGCTAACTGCCGAATCGTATTAGAAGCATCGCAAGCCCTAAGAGAACTGGGAGTCTCATGCGAAGTGATAGATGTACAAACCTTACTCCCTTTTGACCTCCCAGGCACAATACTCAAGTCTCTCCAAAAAACAGGACGACTAGCTTTCATAGATGAA
>JANXCJ010000008.1:0-8040 GCA_025060275.1 Bacteroidia bacterium
CCAATCTAACCTTCTCTAAAGGGAGCCATACAGGTAATTTACTCCGAGGAAAGTCTTTTACTCGCTTACTTAGGGTCCAGATACCGTGTGCATGGTAGAGGGGTATGACCGGCACACTTTCTTGTAAGAGGGATTCTGCCTGAGAATAAATTATTTTCCTAATACTCTCCACATAGGTGCGTCGGCTTAGATGTATTAGGCTATCCATTTGAGGGGAAGCATAGCGAGTGGTATTAGGTCCCTTGGGCACTTGCTGGGAAGACTCAAAAAGAATAAGAAAATTTTCTCCCTCGGGAAAGTCCGCAAGCCAGCTACCTTTCCAGAAATAGATTTTTCCTTTATTCAAGTATTCTCTTAGAGAGGCTCCTAATAGGTATTCTGTCTTGATTTTGATTCCTTGCAATGTGAGCTGACTTTGTATAAACTCAACTAACTCTCGGAAGGAAGGGGCTGCGTAAAGCGTTAGGGGAGTTTGCTTAAGCTGCTCTAGGGTTTGGGCTGAGGGTGGGGTGGTGTCCTGCTTAGGTAGCCAAGCTAAAAGAGGAGGCGGTAAGAAACTTTGCGCGAGAGTGGCATGCCCATGCATTACTACTTCTACTATGGGCAGCCGATGGATAAAATAGTGAAGGGCCTTGCGGAGCTTCACAGAACTCAGGGGGCTCTCTGGGCTTACATTTATTCCTAAATATTCTGTGCCTATCTGCGGCTCCTCTATGCGCTGAGCGTACTCTCTCCATTCACTATCCCGCCGTAGAATATACTCCAAAGCTCTTTCCGTGCCTTCAAAAGCATCTATTTCACCCCTTTTGAGGGCTTCCCATGCCCAAAGCCGGTTGGGGAACCATCTGAAAACTATCTTCTGCACGAAAGGAGGAGACGCTCGTTTCCAGCGAGCTAACGCAATCATGCGACCTGTCTCTTGGAATATCACCTTGAAGGGACCGCAGCCTACTGGACTCTGGCCGAATCTCCTTCCCAGACTTTCAGCTACCTCGGGTAAAACTATCATCGCATATGGGAGGGTGAGAAGGTGAAGGAAAGGCGCATAAGGTGCCTCTAAATCCACTTCTACTATACTATCACCTAAACTGCGTATTCCTGTAATACTATCCGCTTTCCCTTCTTGATAGGTTGTCCAGCCTCGTATTAATCCTCTGAAAAGATAACTGCCTGGGGAACCCCAGCGAGGATGGGCTAAGCGATGCCAGCTGTAGACTACGTCCCTTGCGCGCAGGGTACGATTAGGATAACCATGGAAAGAGACCCCCTTTCGTAAGAAAAAGCGATACCGCAGTCCATCTGCTGAAATTTCCCAACGCTCGGCTAAGTCAGGACATATTTGCATTTTCTCATCATACTTTACTAAGCCGGCAAAAACCTGCTGCACCAGCCACACGCTTACCTGATCCCGTGCATAAATAGGGTCAATGCTAGTGTAGGGTGCAAAGAGGGCAATTCGTAGGATATCCTCTTTGGGAGGAGAAGGTTGACACGCGGGAATTCCCATGAATACCCAACCTATATTCAGTGCTGTACTTCTGAAAGGCCCAGGGAGAAAAGATTGAAGGCTAGATTGCGGTTTTATATCCATATTTCGTCAAATCTCCCCACGAATCTTTCTTGTTGTACAAGCCACTGTGCTGCCCACAGAGCACCTTCTGCAAAAATTTCCCGATTGTGGGCGCGATGGGAAAATTCTACCTCTTCTCCCTGTCCGCTCAGCCAGAGGATGTGTTCGCCGATTACTTCACCTACCCTGAGGCTTTGTATCTGGGTAACGCCTGCTATTTGACTAAGCTCTATAGCAGTGCCGCTGGGAGCATCCTTCTTCCAGCGATGATGGATATCTAAAAGAGCAATTTCCCAGTCTTTCCACTGCCGCACTAAGGCTTGAATAGCTTTCAGTGCTATCTTTAGAAGTAGAATGCCCCGGCTAAAGTTACTTGCCCATATCCACCTTGGTTTAGGATAGGTTTCTGCACGCTTGCGCAGCTCCTCCTCTAGCATGTGCCAGCCTGTAGTACCTGTGATAAGTGCTATATCCCTTGAGAGGGTCTCTTCTATGATACTAGGTACCTGTGATGCATGAGAGAAGTCTATTATAGCCTCTGCTTTTAGGTTTTCCCAAAATGCCGGTGTGGGTCTTCCTACGATTGCTTCTACTATATATCCCTTGCTCCGAGCTATTTCATATACAGTTTTACCCATTCTACCCCTCCCGATAATACCCAAACGCATATTCAAAAGTATTATGCTGTACCTTTGCTTTGCGAAGTTGATGATAAGGAGTATATGTGGCTTCTTTTGCGACTTCAAGCGGACCCTACTCCTATACTAAACTACTGTGCGGAGCGACAAATACCTACTCAACTTGTGCAAATAGGGGAGAGAAGGGCTATTCAGTTGATTGGGCAAGACTCCTTGACACCTGAGGCTTTTTATCGCTGGGAAGAGGTAGAGAGAGTCATTTCCGACCAGCTTCCTTCTCCTTTAGTATCGCAGTGGAAGGGCGACTCAATCTCCATCGGGGATTGGAAGCGAGGCGAGGGCATCCTATGGATAGCCGGACCCTGTAGCGTGGAGGAGAGGGACTCTCTCCTCCACTTAGCGGGTGAGCTTAAGGGATTGGGTGTGCATATGCTACGCGGCGGAGTCTTCAAAGCCCGCACGTCTCCTTATTCTTTCCAGGGGAGAGGAGAGGTGGCTTTAGACTGGCTGGCAGAAGCAAAGGCCCTCACGGGGCTCCCTACCTGTGTGGAGATCTTAAGTGAAGTACATATTCCTTTATACTTATCTAAGGGTGTGGATGTTTTTCAGATAGGTGCAAGAAACATGGATAATTTCTGGCTTCTCAAGGAGGTAGGCTCGCTTCAAAAACCAGTTCTCCTTAAGCGAAATCCGCAGGCTACTGTGGAAGATTGGCTATTTGCAGCTGAATATCTTCTTTTAGCAGGAGCGCCTCTTGTCTTACTCTGTGAGCGAGGTATTCGGACATTTGAGCGTAGCTTACGCTATACGCTGGATGTGGGGGGATTAGCTGTGCTCGCTGAGCGGACAGGACTTCCTCGTGTAGCTGATCCTTCCCATGCGGCGGGACATTGGAAGTTTGTGGAGCCTCTTGGATTAGCTGCATTAGCAGCTGGTGCAGAAGGACTCTTAGTAGAGGTTCATCCTGACCCTCTGAATGCGCGTTCCGATGCGGCTCAGCAGCTTACGATCTCTCAATTTGCTACCTTTATGGAGAAAGCTAACTTCGTCTTTGCCCCTTCCTTATCTTCTCACTTCCAACCTCATGGTGCGTGAGATAGCCAATCTAACCCTAACAGTAGAAGATGTTTCATGCCTTCCTCTGGGGATATGCCTCCATCTTTATAGGCAAATTCTCCTCGGTGACGATGAGCGATACCTAAGCATATAGCCCCTGCTTCATGACCTAAGGCCTGTGCAATTGCATATAGAGGCGCTACTTCCATCTCTATGTTTTGAATCTTGTAGTCTTGATAGGAGAAACTGCCTAACCATTCTGCTAGGTTAGGGTAACGAATATTCGTTCGGATTTGCCTACCTTGGGGGGCATAGAAGCCTAATGCACTATAGGTAATACCCCTAACCCAGGGTATTTCTGAGCTTTGAAGCGTGTGAGACAACTCTTCAAAAAAAGGGGAAGCTTTCATAGCATACCACCTAAGCTCACTGCTTCCATGGGTATCCCAGTGATGCTGAAGAGCCTCCTCTAAGGAAGAGACTCCTTTTGCTTCATAGAAGTGCGGGAGTGGGTCTATTCCTACTCCGTAGATGCTAAAAACTGCTGTGCCTAAGGAGACTTCGGGTTGAATTAGGCCACAGGTTCCTATTCGTAAAAAATATAAACGCTTATGGGTGGGAAAAGGTTTCCCTCGGCTCAAGTCTATATTATGGAGGGCATCTAACTCCACGACAGCTATTTCTGTATTGTCTCCGCCGATACCTGTGCCTATTATGCTCACAGAGACACCTTTATAGTTGCCTGTAACCCAAACAAACTCTCTATTTGATCCCTGATATTGAATACTATCTAGCAAGGAGATTGCTAAGCTCACGCGACCAGGGTCACCTACCAGAAGACAGCGATGAGAAGCTCGCCCTGGTTGCATACCTAAATGATAAATAGAGCCGTCGGGGCGAAGAGGTAGCTCACTAGACTTCATCCAGTTATGAAGAAGAGAAGGAGTAGTCCCTAAGTTATTCTTTCATGAGTGAGAACCTCCACTGACGTCCCTCTCCTAAGTTAGCCTCCACTATGTAAAGTCCTGTAGCTAATCCTTCTAAAGGTATACTGTATTCTACTAGAGAGCTATTTATCTTCAGCTGGTCTTGGCGCAGGATTTGACCTGTTAATGAGAGAATGCGGTAAGCCAGTAGGTTTCCTTCTCCATCTTTTATGCGGAGTATTGTATAGGCTGAGGCGGGATTAGGCATTAGGCTTATAGTAGGAGCCCTTTCCAGAGAGGAGGTGTAACTGGAAAAGTCTGGGCGAACTTGCACACTATCTAAGTAAAGGTTATTACCCATTTCAGTGATATTCTCAAACATGATAAGAATATTCTTGCCTAAGTAAGAAGAGGGTATAGGTATTACTTTATGCTGCCAGGCATTATTGGGGCCAGTAGGGGGCACAGCCTGATCTGTGGAGGTTAGATTTCTGCCCATGATTTGAGCAGCGGAGCCTGTTACATCCAACCCCTCGCCTCCTTCATAAAATAGCCTTTGCCATGTTGAACCACAGTCTTCAGAGATATAGACAGCCAGTGTATCACCGTAGAGATAGCCGTAGTTGGGAGGATTTGTAGTAGTATTTTCCCAGTAGTAGGTCCGATAGTATACGTCAAATTCTATGACGGGGTCTTGAGCTGTGGCGGGGAGGGAGATGAGAGGTGTAATTAGGTAGTCTCTCTGACCTCGGTTCATATAGGACCAGTTACGAATGCGAGCCGTAGCGTTACTTGCGCCAAAACTACCCCGGCCTGCAGAGCTGTATCTCTCCCATATGATATTATTACTATTACCCGTGGCAAAATCGGGATTGTATCTGACCCACCCCGTTGGCGGGAAGGTAGTTCCTTCAAACCCTTCTGAAAAGGGAAATGAAGCTGCTTGCGAAGGGTCTCTTACTATAAGAAATCCTGCGTATGTGGTATCATCCGAATTTACCTGGTTGGCAACAGACAGGTATACATCATAAGTGCCGGGAGTACTTGGAGCTGTTAGAGTGGCGCAGGGACCCGCATTAGAGGAGGCTATTATACTGGTGCCCTGACGGATTTGCCATTCAAACTGATGGGGTTTGCCCCAGCTGTAACTTACAAAATTCAGGGTTTGTCCAGGGCATACATAGCAGGGGGGCTGTTCGCAGCCTTTGAGAGCAAAATTTGCTCTAATCCTGCCCCAAGGGCCTGTACCAGTGGCTTGAAGATTCGTAGCTTGCCACTGGGTATTTCTGTCCGTAGCATTGATTAGGGCGTTTCTCATGCGAACTCGCTGGCCTTCAGTGAAAATATCCATGGAAATATCATCCAGATAATCCATATAATTTCGGACTAAGTCAGGAACATCTATGCCTAAAATGGTAATATTTTCGCCGCACGTATTTTGACGGCGTGCCGCACCGTAATTGTCTTGAGAGGTGGGTGGAGTATCACAGACCCTGTCTCCGCTGGTATTGCAGTTAGAATTTGTCATGCCTGCACAGCCTCCATGGAAGGTGTGATACAGCGCCAGGTAATGCCCGATCTCATGGGTTGTTGTTTGTCCCCCTCCTGTATTTCCAAATACGAAGGCAGCTACTACCACTCCCTCATCAACGTCTGATATGTTGTCTGGAAGGGTAGCAAAGCCTAAAATGTCTCCACTTGGAGGACAACTGTTGGAAGATGAGCATATTCTTCCGACTACCCAGATATTCAGGTATTTATTACGAGGCCATCCCACGTTGTTCTTAAGGGTACTTACGTTGGCTCCGCTTCCACTCCTGTAAATAGTTGCTGAGCTTAGTCCTACTGAGCTATAATGGTGATAAGTTACGCCTGGATGGGGTGTCCCGTTGGGGGCAATAGTAGCTAGGGAAAACTCTATGCGTGTATCTACACCTGAGCTGTAGCCTTTTGTATAAGGGCGTTTGCGAAAGTCATTGAATAGCTGTTCCATCTGTAAGATAACTCTATCCATAGGCAAGCTATCAGGTTGTCCCCAGCCAGAATGGATGATGTGCACTACCACCGGTACTATGTATTCTGACTCTGGACATCCTGTTTGAGTCCTGAGGTGTGGGGTACTTCGCTCTGCCCATTCAGTGAGGATTTCTTCTAAGGCTTCTCTGTTATGTTTGATAAGGGGATTACGAGCCTCTAATTCCCGTTGATACTCGTCTGTACCACAAGTCGGTCGTAGCTGTGCCCACAGCGTAGCACACAAAAGGATAATTACCCGAGGCATAATACAAATATAAGGTTTTTTATACCCCAAAAATCTTCAATATGGAAAAAAGTTTATTTATTCATCATTAGTTAGAGGGTAGCAGTGCCATGAGTTCCCTTGCTACCTCTATGGGTTCTGAGGCTTTGCAGAAGGCTGAGAGAACGGCTACACCGTGGAGATTCGGTACAGCTTCAAAAAGCATTCGTGCTCTTTCTGGCGTGATACCACCGATGGCTATGACAGGATGACTTATAGCCTCTACATAAGTTCTTAAGCCATCTATTCCTAAGGGAGGTCTCCCTGAGTCTTTAGTAGAGGTCTCAAAAACAGGCCCTACTCCCACATAAGCGATCGGCCAGCGCCGAACTCTCTCATAAAACTCCATGGAATGCACGGTTACGCCTATGAGAGTAAAGGCAGGGACCTTTCGCATAACCTCCTCTACAGGCATGTCTTCCTCTCCAATATGGATACCAGTGGCCCCTATCTCGGCAGCTAATTCCACATGGTCGTTAATAATTAGCTGGGTATGAGTACGCCGGGCTAACTCAGCTATCCTGCGTAGCTCCTCCATGTGCCTCTGGGGAGAGAATTTTTTCTCTCTATATTGAATAGTAGGAATACCGGCTGCAATAGCTTTCTCGCACAACTCGTAATGCGAAAAGCGCTGCTGTACCTGGGTATCGGTTAGAATATGTATTCGTCCTATGCGTAGCATTATTCTAAGAATTATTCGTTGGAGAAGAGGACTTTCCCTGTCCAATAAAATTCTGGCGTTTCCACTTGAAGAAAGGCAAGGCCTTTGCTTTCAATTTTCCAGTGAAAAGGGGCCTCAGGAATGATAACGAGACTTATAGGCCTGCCTATCCCATCCCACCCTCTAACTGAAGGAGGTAGAGGACTTTTTACATAGAGGGCGCCCCCTGCTGCATATATTCTTTCATTTTGCAATGGCTCTATATGGGTATTGCTCAGCTGGTGTATGGCTACTATTCCGTCTAACTCTGCGCTAAGGCGGTCGGGAGATTGCCAGTGGGTGGCATCCCTCACTCTTACGAATCGTATCCATGGGAGCCCCACGACCCTTAGATCAAAAGTATCTCCCCCTGCTTGAGCGGGGTCTTGCCAGTTGATAGGTGCAGAGCAGCTCATACAGCCTGTGGGCGTGCGCCCAGCTAAGCCCCTCCCAGTGAGCGAGTCATACGGAAAGGTTCTCCAATTCTCTCCATCCTGAGATACTTCTACTATCATCCATTCCTCAAATATCTGGTTATTTCCATAGCGAAAGGGGTTTTCAAAAACGATGAAATCGGCGCCAGCTCCATCTGCGATAGGTGGATCAAATTCTAACGCTATGTAGCCCCCCTTCCCTAAGGAGACTATTTGGCAGGGGTCTGCACAGGGTGTAGTGGGAGTGGCTGTGGTACATATAGTTCCTAGTACGTTGTAAGGAAAGTAGGAGCTCTGCTGGCCAAACGTTTGACTACTACCAAAGAAGTGCTGAGATACGCGAATAGGCCAGATAGAAGGAGGACTTATGACCCCACATCTCGTTTCACAAGCACATTGCCCTATGCCTTTATGCGG
>JANXCJ010000008.1:8050-25110 GCA_025060275.1 Bacteroidia bacterium
AAGTCAAGGTAAGTCTTGCTCATTTAGATGAGACTGCTGAAAGGATAGGCTGCTTTTGCTTTTCCCCCTCTAAAATTTGCCTAAAGTAGGGCGTGAAAAAGATTCCTTCGGGATCATATTTTCTCCGCAGCTTTATGAAAAGAGGTAGCTCGGGATAAACCTGTAAAAGGTAATCCCAAGAGGCTGTATGCATCTTGCCCCAGTGGGGGCGCCCTTGGTATGCCCAGAAAATTTCTTCTATACCCCGGAAATATTTTTCATGGGGCATTCGGTGATACATATGAATAGCAATTAGTACCCTGTCTTCTCCGTAGGCAGGGCTAAGCGGAATGTTATCACCTTTCACATATCGGTATTCAATAGGGAAGCTTACAGCGGGTTTATGCTTTTCTATCCACTGCCTGATTTCTCGCAAGACGGTAGGCCCCCATTTTGCAGGCACGCTGTACTCCATCTCTCGGAAACGGACCCACCTCGGAGTGGCAAATATCCTATAGGCTCTATCTGTGCGAGTCTCCTCAGACATATTCTTAGAAGCAAAGCGACATAAGCGGGAGCTATTCACTATGCCTATCTGGGCTACTTTATTTAGACACCAGAAAGCTCCATTTTCCCATAAGCCGTCTATGAGCCACTTCTTAAGTAAGGAAGAAGTGTTAGGCGCTTCACTCTTCTCTATTAGCTTAACGCTCACCCACTCACTGTAGGGAAACCAGAAAAATTCAAAATGGCGATAAGTTTCTAAGTAATTTTCTGCGTTTTCTAATGCTTCTTCTAATTTTTCATTACGCTTTATAAGGCGCAGGTAGTAGGCGGGTTCTACTTGTAAGGTGATTTGGGTGATTACTCCTAAAAGGCCTAAGGATACCTGTAGGCAGCGGAATAGGTCAGGGTCCGTATCTGGATAAATCTCATGAATGTGTCCTTTTCCATCTATGAAGCGATAATGGGCTACTTGTGTTGCAAGAATTCCAAAATCTTTCCCCGTACCATGCGTACCTGTGCTGAAGGCCCCTGCTATTGTCTGCCGGTCTATGTCTCCTTGATTGGAAAGAGAGAAGCCTTCTTTCCAGAGGCGTCTTGCAGCTCTGTAGATTGGAGTGCCTGCCCACAGCGTGGCTAAGTGATGAGTAGGAGTAATAGAAATAAGCCCTTGTAGGTTCGCTAAGCTCAGAAGATAGCCTTCTGTTTCTATTAGGGGTGTCCATGAGTGGCCTGCACCAACTACACGCAGGGACTTTCGTTCATCCACTGTGCGGAGAATCCACCTTATTATCTCCTCTTCCCGACGGGGCTGTATGTAGAGCTCCGGCTCAAAGGAGATAGTGCGGCCCCAGTTCCGAACTCTCATGGCACAAAGGTACATTTTACCCCCACATTTGCAAGAACTTTCCAGTAGGTGGGAAAAGACTTGGCTACACACTCTGCTTGGCAGATACCCACAGGATAAGAACTACGCCCTGCTATTAGACTCAGAGCCATAGCTACTCTATGATCCCCGTAACTATCAAATAGGATGGATTGATTGGGCAAATGTTCACAAGGAAAGATGTAAAGGACATCCTCTTCCCAATAGAGTTGAGCACCGACCTTTTGCAGTTCTCTTGCAAGTGCTTCTAAGCGATTACTCTCTTTGTGGGGGAGGGTATGTATGCCTCGCAGGCGTGAAGGCCCAGAGGCGAAGATACCTATCACTGCTAATACTAAAGCAGCATCTGGATAATTCTCTACCGATACATCTAACAAAGAGGGGGCCTCTCCTGAACTTTTTACTCTCGGGATAGGTGCATTTAGATCAAGAGAATATGGCAAAAGATCGCTAGTAAAGAGTTCTTTTTCAGGCTGTAAAGTACCCTGCTGGAGAGGAATTTCAAAGTGAGCCTCTGTGATGGAGGCCCATCCAAAGAAGAAACTTGCCGCACTCCAATCTCTCTCTCCTGCAAAGTGGAGAGGGGAGGGGCAGGAGTTCCCAGAAGACAGGTACCATCCAGTCTCTGTTCTCTGCCAGTGCCAGCCATAAGCCGCGACAAAGTTCCGCGTGAATTCTCTATAAGAAGGGGTAGCAGGTTGTTTCGCTAAGTCCTCAATGCAGGTCCCCTCTAATAAAGACGGCGCCATTAGAAAGAGGCTTGAAACAAACTGGCTTGAAAGGGTGCTATCAATTCGGAAGCTGGAGGGCTGCCACTGAGGTGAGCCTTGAAGGCAAAGGGGAAAAACTTGAGAATCACTACTCAAAAGGATGTTTGCGCCTGCTTCTTGTAAGCACTTGAGGAGAGGGAGAATAGGTCGTCGCCGAAGGGAGCTCCCTACATCTAGTTGAACTCGTGTGGGGAGGCGGGCAAGCCAGGGAAGGATGAACCGAAGGGTAGTGCCCCCTTCTCCTAAGTAAAGCTGAACTTTTTCGTGCCATTTGTGGGGTGGTATGAACAAGAACTTCTCTTCTTCCTTTTCTATAGTATAACCGCACTTTTGCAAAGCCTCTATCAAGTGTTGTGTATCTGCTGCCTCAGAGAGTCCTTTTATAGAAAAGGGACGCCCCGTGTGAGCTCCTAAAATAATCTGCCGATTACTCAAGCTCTTACTATAGGGTAGCTCAATCCAACCCTCTAACGGAGAGCACTTTTCTAGCCATACAGTAGCCATATGTCATTCTTTCACAAGGTGGCGATACCAGCGCACGGCCTCTCGCAGCTCCCGTATAGATACAGCTTCTACTTGGGCTTTACCTAAACTCACGAGAAGAGGCATAAAAAGGCATCCTTTCCGGATTTTTTTGTCTTGTGATACTAACCTTTCCCACTCTCTCCATGTGAAGGAGGGAAGAGAAAGAAGGAGTTTCTCTTTTGCGAGCTTTTCTATTATCCTCTCTAGCAGCGAGGGGGAGAGCAAGCCTCTTTGAGCACTTATCCAGCTCTCTTGTACTATTCCGATAGCCACGGCTTCTCCATGATGGAGAGGCGAAGCACTGGATAGTGTGAAGGACTCCCATAGATGTCCAAGCGTGTGCCCGAGATTCAAAAGTTGACGGGTACCCTGCTGTTCATAGGGGTCTTCTCTCACGATTCGGATTTTGACCTGGGCTAATTCTTGAATCAGGGAAGTGGAGGGAAGCTGAGAGAAAGGGTGCTCAAAAAGTTTTTCTGCGAGGTTCCCCCCTTCTAAGAGACTGTGCTTGAAGGCTTCTACCCAGCCTGCTTTTAGTTCTCTTGTTGGGAGAGTAGATAAGAAGGAAGGATAAATCCATATAGCTGCGGGCTCTGCAAAAGTGCCTATGAGATTCTTGCCTCTCTTAAAGTTAATCCCTGTTTTGCCCCCTATAGCTGCATCAATCTGAGCAATAAACGTAGTAGGCACACTTACAAAAGGAATACCTCTTTTCCATGTACTACTGCAGAAACCTCCTACATCTAATAGACTTCCTCCTCCGATAAGTAGGATGGCTTGTCCTTTATCCACTTTATACTGCCATAGCTTCTTCCAGATGCGCCGGGCGGCAGGCAAGGATTTGACCTCTTCTCCCCCCTGTAGGGTGATAATCGGAGTTTCAGGAAAAAGACTATCTATTAGGGACTTCCAAAGTGCATATACCTTTCCATCTATAAAGACTACTGCTAAAGGCAATGAAGAACCTTGGATAGCTTCTACAAGAGCGCTTTCCGTGGAAAGGTATAGGGGCTCAGTGGCTATGCTGGGCCTTGTATTTTCTTATTGCTTCTGTTAGGCGCGGCACGACTTCAAACGCATCCCCAATAATGCCGTAGTCTGCTACTTTGAAGAAAGGGGCTTCCGCATCGTTATTGATGACGAGTATATTTTTAGAAGAGGCGACTCCTGCTAAATGCTGAATAGCTCCTGAAATACCTATAGCGACATAAAGGTTAGGGGATATTTGAATACCTGTCTGTCCTACATGTTCGTGGTGGGGGCGCCAACCTATATCTGCCACGGGTTTGGAACAGGCTGTTGCTGCCCCTAATACCTGCGCTAATTCTTCTATGATTTTCCAATTCTCTGGCCCTTTGAGTCCTCTACCTCCTGAAACTACTATTTCAGCTTCAGTGAGAGGGACCTTGTCCGTAGCTATTTTCTCTACTCTAATCGGCTTTAGCCTTAGGTCTTCTGCCTTAGGAGAAAAGGAAAAACTCTCTTGCTCGGGTGTGCGGCTATTTTTAGCAGGTACTATGGCGTTAGCCTTAAGGGTTACTATTAGGGGGAGATGGGCAGTGTAAACCCATTCAAAGCCTTTATTAGAGTAGGCGATGCGGCGCGCTTTGAAGCCTTCTCCTTCCTTTTCAGGTACGCCTATAATTCCAGAGAAGAGTGCTGCGTCTGCCCAAATAGCCACGAGGGGTGCCACAGCCCTTCCATTATAGGACTGGGGAATCACTATGTAGCGAATAGCCTTTTGCTGGATAAGCTCACTTAGGGCTCTTGCGTAAGCACTATTCACAAAAGGCTCTAACTGAGGGTCTAATATGCTAATCAGGCGGTCTGCCCCGTAATCACCTAATACCTGTTGGGAGTCGGTTGGGAGCTCTTTGCCTATTACTACTGCCCAGACGGGCAAGCCTAAACTATCTGCCCACTGGCGAGTCAATGTGAGTGCTTCTAATGTGGGTTTCTTGTATCGTCCTTCACTGACTTCAGCCCATACGGCTATTGCACTCATATGAGTCCTTTATTTGCAAGTTCTTCCACTAGTTGGTCTATTTGATCTAGCTCTATTTTTTTGAAAGCGCCCTTGGGGGGAGGGGGCTCGTGTTTGAGGGTGCGTACTCTTGGAAGAATTTCTACTGGAGGAAGAACATGAAGTGGCTTAGTCTTAGCCTGCATGATGCCTCTTACATTCGGGATGCGCCACTCCGCTAAGCCCTTTTGTGCACTGAGTACTAAGGGTAAAGGGCATTCTAAAACTTCCTTGCCTCCTGTGATTTCACGAGTGAGATGCGCTTTGCCATTTTCAATCGTTATGCTTGTGGCATAGGATATAAAAGGAAGCCCTAAAAGCGCTGCCACCATGCCGGGCACTTGAGAGCCATTGTAGTCAATAGATTCTTTACCAAACATTATTAGGTCGTAGTTTTTTCCTTCTGCATAGGCGGCAATCTGACGAGCTACATAATAGGCGTCTTTGGCTTCGGCATCTATGCGTACTGCTTCATCTAATCCCAAAGCTAATGCTTTCCGAAGATTCCCATCTACACTATCTGCTGAGGAAGCCCCATTCTTCCCTACACATAATACTGTGACCTGAACAGTTGTAGGGCTTTTTTCCTTGAGCTCTGCTGCACGAGCTAATACAAAGTCATCATACGGGTTAATGATAAAAGTTACGCCCGTTCGATCCAGAGCTGCCCCATCCGGGGTGAACTGGATACGAGTAGTGGTATCAGGTACATGGCTAACACAACAGAGAACTTTCATCTCAGCAAAAGAACAAAAAATTCAAAGGAAAAGTGAGAATGTAAGGGGAATACGGGGTAGATTGCTGAACAGAACTTGTCGCAACATAATTGCAATATTGGATAAAAAGTGAGGACTTTTTCGTACCTTTAAGCAGGCGAGCAGGGATAAAAAGCTTTGGGTAGATGGGTGCGACTCCCATCCTCGCCACATGGCTGTGTCCAACCTGGAGGAGCTCTTGGGGCTTCTCAGCCGTAGGGAACTGCTCCAGATTGCTCGGGAGGGACGGGACTTAGGCTATTTTCGTCCTACCTATCCCCTAAGTCACTATGATGCACATGCTTTACGACGCTTCCTGAGGCGACATATAGAACGGCTAGCAAGACTGCCCTCTGTACAGCAGTTTCTAAACCGCTATACAAAGACAGGCAAGGAAAGGCCTTCTACTTCTACTCCTTCTTCTTTACCCCCGTTAGCTAAGTTGTTGCAGCAGCTTTTTCCTGGCGTATATGGGATGGAAAGGGAGAGAGAACTTTTAGTTGAATGGGTATATCTCCCTTTAGCAGCCCCTAAGGAAGCGCAGCGGTACGGAGTCTCTCTTTCTCCCACCTTACTTGTAGAGGGGTCCCCGGGGAACGGGAAAAGCTATTTAGTTCGGCAATTTTCCCAAGCGAGTGGTTTCTATCACAGGATCATCCATACGCCGGCTCTCGCTACGAAGTGGTATGGAGAGACAGAGAGGCGCCTTCGTATGTTAATTCATGCTGCATTCAAAGAGGTACCTGCGATTCTTATCTTTGAGGAAATAGATGCGCTTTTCCCCGATAGAGAGCAAAACTTAGAGTGGCTCAATGGACCTACCCAGCAGTTTCTGCTCCTACTGGATGAGATAAAGGAGAAACCCGGCATAGCAGTTATCGGCATTACTAATCGTGCACAGAAGTTAGACCCAGCGCTGCTGCGTCCTGGACGCTTTGACAAGCGGATTCATGTAACTCCTCCTGACTATATAGAGAGGCTTCTCCTTCTTTCTCGCTATGCTCATACTATGCCTTTTTCTAAGGATGTCTCTTGGGAGAAATGGGCTGAAATCACTGCTGGATACAGTCGGGCAGAGATTCTCTTCATTTTGCGAGAAGCGGGATTCCGGGCTTTTCTCCGACATTATCAGGAGGGTACTCCTCAGGTTATCAGAGAGGAGGACCTTTATGCTTCTATTAGATTCGGGTGGGGAGGTCAGGAAACTTAATAGTATAAGGTTCAATAGAGGGGGGTTTTTGTCCCTTCTCATTGAGCTGAAGTACTGTTCGCACAGCTTCCGCTGAGAGGCATACCTGTTTTCCTTCGCCTACTTTTTCAAACCATAGCCGCTCCAGTAAAATCTCAGTACGCAGGTATTTCCATTCTCCTTCCTCTGTGTGAAGCACCTCTACCTGTGGAATCCGTGTGAGAGTGCTTTTATAAGCCTCCAGTTCGTAGTTAATGCAGCATTTTAGCTTACCGCAGAGTCCTGTGATCTTACTACTATTGAGCGCAAGCCCCTGATAGCGAGCTGCCTCTGTGGTGATATTAAGAGGGGAAGTTAGCCAGCTACTGCAGCATAGCTCTCTTCCGCAGGGTCCGATGCCGCCTACTTGAGCCGTTTCCTCTCTTGCACTTAGCTGGCGCATTTCAGGGCGTACATTCAGGCTTTCTGCTATCTGCCGTACTAGATCCCGAAAGTCTACTCGCCCCTCAGCAGTAAAGTAACATATAAGAGTCCGTCCGTCGCCAGTTAGCTCTACATCCGTAACTTTCATTTGGTGGGCCTCTCCTAAGCCAAGCCTCTCTACCAGCTTTCGTACTTGCTCAAGCAGAGAAGGCTCCTTCTTTTTCAGTTCCTTTAATTGTATCTGCTCTTGGGGGGTGGCTCGTCTGAGGACTTTTTGGCGTTTATCCAGCGTGATTTGAAGGGCTTTTTGTCGCTTCTCTGCAAGGTATCCTGTGAGGGTTACCTGACCTATGTCGTAGCCTTTACCAATCTGAAGGGGGGTGTCGGCCCCTCGCCTTATTAGCTCGGGTGTAACTACCCACTCTCCTATCTGTAATGGGGGCGTTATATGACTCCAGAAAATCTCGCGTCGGCTTCCTTTGAAGCGAACCTCCACTAAGGGAGGCTCCTGGGAGCTGGGCTTTATCCCCTCCGCCCAGCGCCTCATGAAGATAGCATTGCTGCTACATCCTTTACACTGAACGGGACACTCCATAAACGGATGCAAAGGCTTGCCATCTGATTTTTATCTCTTCAAGTCCTAAAATCTCCATGAGCTTGTATAGTGAGGGCCCCGAATGCTGCCCTGTGAGAAGGATGCGAAGGGTGGGCAATGCCTTACTTAGGCTTATATTTTTCGCCTTAGCCCAGTTCTTTAGAACATTTTCTAATTCCTCAGCTTTCCAGTTTTCTATGTGAATAAGACTTTCAATGAGAGATGGAATATGTTGAATGACTTCTGGACTCAAGCGACTCTCTAAGGCGGCTTCTAAAGGCATAAAAGGCCTTTCATGAAAGCTTCGTGCAAACTCTACTA
The DNA here is from genome assembly GCA_025060275.1 of Bacteroidia bacterium. GTDB lineage: Bacteria > Bacteroidota > Bacteroidia > SpSt-205 > SpSt-205 > SpSt-205. The sequence goes on from JANXCJ010000008.1 coordinate 16,021, forward strand.
TTTCAGGTAGTAGGGCGGCTCTTTCCTTAGCTAAGTCTATGAGTTGGGAGAGCTTCTCTTCGGGAATAGGTGGGAGGTTCTGCGTTTCCCACGCGGCTCTAACCTGTGGAAGAAGAGAAGAGGTAGGCATGCGTCTGAGATGCTGCTGATTAATCCAGCGCGCTTTCTCGTAATCAAAGCGGGCCCCAGCTCTGCTTACTCTCTCTAAGGAGAAAGAGTGAGTCAGCTCTTCTAGGGTGAAAACCTCTTTTTCCTCTGCTGGATGCCACCCTAATAGGGCTATGTAATTTACTAAACCCTCTGGGAGAAAGCCTCTTTCTCTAAAGCCCACGGAGACCTCTCCTGTTTCAGGGTCCTTCCATGTAAGGGGAAAGACGGGAAAGCCCAGCTGGTCTGCATCCCTTTTGCTCAACTTGCCCCCTCCGTCTGGTCTGAGAAGGAGGGGTAGATGAGCAAATTTGGGCTTTTCCCATTCAAAAGCTTCGTATAGAAGGACATGTAAGGGAGTGGAGGGAAGCCACTCCTCACCTCGGATTACGTGAGTAACTCCCATGAGATGATCATCCACCACATTAGCTAAATGGTAAGTGGGCATGCCGTCACTCTTAAGAAGTACCTTATCATCCAGCTCTTTGGTATGAAAAGCTACCCAGCCCCTAATCTCATCGTAAAATCGCACTTCTTTATTTCTTGGCATTAGAAACCGAATCACATAGGGCTCTGCCCTTATTCGTGCTTGTACTTCGTCAGGGGGTAAGGTTAGGCTATTTTTCATGTAAGGTCGTGTGATAGCGTTGTATTGAGGCGAGATTATTCCAGCCGCTTCAAAGCGCTTGCGCATGAGTTCCAATTCCTCCTCTGTATCAAAGGCATAATATGCCCATCCTCGTTCCACTAAGAGGTGAGCGTATTGAGCGTATAAAGACTTTCTTTCACTTTGTCTGTAGGGAGCATTAGGTCCGCCGATATGGGGCCCTTCATCAAATTCAATGCCGCACCATGTAAGGGCTTCTATGATGTACTCTTCTGCACCCGGTACATAGCGCGTCTGATCAGTATCTTCTATGCGTAGAATGAGCTTCCCGTTCTTTTGTCTGGCAAGAAGATAGTTGTAAAGAGCTGTACGAACTCCACCGATATGTAGGGGCCCAGTAGGACTAGGAGCGAAACGAAGTACCATTCTCTCTCAGCTCTCTTTCGCAGATACCGTGATGATTTTACTTAGGTCTAAGGAGCTACCTATCGGCAGTAGATGGATCTGAATATCATTTTCATTAAATGTTTGCTTAAGTTTATCTTTTTCAGCTATTTTGATAGGAGGGAAAGTATCATAGTGCATCCCTATCACATGCTCCACATCTAAGAGGAGGGCAGCTTCAGCCGCATCTTCTCCATCCATAGTGAATACTCCTCCGATAGGTAGGAAGGCTATGTCTAATGCATGCCTTTCAGCGATGAGTTCCATTTCTAATGTGAGAGCTGTATCTCCTGCATAGTAGACGGTGTATTTGCCATCAGAAAAGACAAATCCAACTGGGACCCCGCCATAGGTGCCATCTGGGAAACTGCTCGTATGAACAGCGGGTACGAGCTTGACCCATAAGCCACTTCCCTTAGGAGAGTACCATGTGCCCCCTACATTCATAGGATAGGTGGGACAACCGCGCTTTTCAAACCAGCTATGAATCTCCCATACTCCGATAATTGGAGCCTGGTGTCTTTTGGAAAGCTCCTCCGCATCTGCAATATGATCAAAGTGCGCATGAGACAAAAAGATATAATCGGGCTGAATATCAGCTATAGAAACCTTACCCTGTGCTAACTCATTTGGAGTGATAAAAGGGTCAAAAAGCAGTTTTTCTCCACTCTGGACTGTGATTAGGAAAGCAGAATGCCCTAAGTACTGGATGTGCATGAAGCAAAGGTAGGTAAAAAGGATTATGAAATAAGGCGCTACCTTTGTAGTATGAGCCGTAAGAAAGAAGATACTGCAATAGTTGAGAGCAATAAGCTGACAGACCCTTATGCTTCCATGCTGAGCCGTTTCCATGCAGCAGCGGACCGGCTAGGCATCTCGGCAGATGAAAGGGAAATTCTAAGCCGTCCCGCAGAGATTCATATTGCGTACCTACCCGTAGCGATGGACGATGGACACATTAGGGTTTTTGAGGCTTATCGTGTTATTCATTCTCGGGCGTTGGGTCCGGGCAAGGGAGGTATTCGGTATGCTCCCGAAGTCAATATGCGAGAAGTTATGGCCTTAGCTGCATGGATGACATGGAAGTGCGCAGTGGTAAATATACCCTATGGAGGAGCGAAAGGAGGGATTACATGTGAGCCTAAGAAAATGAGTTTGGGGGAGCTTGAGCGTTTGACACGGGCTTATACACGGGCTATGTCTAAGGTTTTTGGACCTGATAAGGACATTCCTGCTCCTGATATGGGTACAAGTGCTCGTGAAATGGCCTGGATAGTAGATGAATATTCCCGATTGTATGAGGGGAATTTTATACCAGCTGTAGTTACAGGTAAGCCTTTGGAACTTGGGGGCTCCAAGGGACGCGTGGAAGCCACAGGAAGAGGGGTCACCACTGTCATATTACAGGCTCTTCAACGGATAGGGCGTCGTCCAGAAGGGCTTACAGCCGCTGTGCAAGGCTTTGGAAATGTGGGCTCTATTACAGCTAAATATCTCTCTCAAAGTGGTATCCGTGTCGTAGCTATTTCAGACAAGACGGGCGGCTATTACAACGAGGGGGGAATCCTCATTCATCAGGCTATCCAATATCGCGATTCACACGGAGGGGTTCTAGAAGGCTTCAAAGGAGGGGAGCGTATTACCAACGAGCAGCTCCTTACTTTAGATGTGGATATCCTAGTGCCTGCTGCATTGGAAGACCAGATTACACCGCAGAATGCCCCGAATATCAAGGCCTGGCTCATTGCGGAGGGGGCTAATGGTCCTACTACTGCGGAAGCTGATCCCATTCTAAATGGGAAGGGGATTATGGTAATCCCTGATATTCTTGCCAATGCAGGGGGGGTGATTGTCTCGTATTACGAATGGGTTCAAAATCGGAGAGGGCACTACTATACTGAGAGTGAAGTGCAAGAGCGAGCAGATAATACTATCAAACAGGCTTTTGACGAAGTATTTACGCGGGCAGCTGCACAGAAGGTATCCCTAAGAGAGGCCGCCTATCTCATAGCAGTAGAGAGGGTTGTTAGGGCTCTCCGTATGCACGGGAAATACTAATGGCTGTGAGGAAGTTGAAAAATTTCTCTCTATTTTTGCCAGCACTTCGGGGAGTAGCTCAGCCCGGTAGAGCACTAGTTTAGGGGACTAGGGGTCGTGGGTTCAAATCCCGCCTCCCCGACAGAAGTAAGGCTTAGGAGGTGAGGAGGTATTTGAGCTATATATTTGAAGTGCATTATGCAAGTGAGTGCGCGTCCTCGTCCTGATTGGCTGCGAGTGAAGCTTCCTTCTGGGGAAGGGTATCGTTTCGTTCGTAGGGTAATAGATGAAAATAAACTGCACACGGTCTGCGAGAGTGCCCACTGCCCCAATATGGGTGAATGCTGGGGAGCAGGTACAGCTACATTCATGATATTGGGGAATATTTGTACTCGTTCCTGCGGTTTCTGTGCGGTACTTACGGGACGCCCCACAGAACTGGACTGGGAAGAGCCGGAAAGAGTAGCGCAAGCGGTAGAACTTCTTCAGCTCAAGCACTGTGTGATCACTTCTGTAAATCGCGATGAACTCAAAGATGGAGGGGCAGAAATATGGGCACGTACTGTACGAGCTATCAAGCAGAGAATGCCCCATACCACCATAGAAGTGCTTCTACCTGACTTCAAGGGCAATTGGGAAGCCCTCTATAGAGTGCTTTCAGAGCGGCCCGATGTGGTTTCTCATAACATGGAGACTGTCAAGCGACTATATCGCCGAGTTCGTCCGCAGGCTAAGTATGAGCGCAGCTTAGAGCAGATTCGGCGAACGAAGGAAGCTGGCTTCCGTACAAAATCAGGTGCTATGCTGGGTTTGGGAGAAACGCATAAAGAGATTATAGAACTTATGCAAGACCTGCGGGAGAATGGATGTGAGGTGCTTACCTTAGGACAATATTTACAACCTACACCAGCACACCTCCCTGTTGAGCGATTTGTCACGCCTGAGGAATTTGCTCTTTACAAAGAAATAGGGCTGGAAATGGGGTTTGACTATGTGGAGAGTGGTCCCTTAGTACGGTCTTCTTATCATTCTGAGCGTCATGTGAAGAGTATCAGGCAGTCATGAATTGGCTTTATCCTGCTTTCCTGTGGGGCTTTGTTGCCCTTGTAGTACCTATTATTGTTCATTTCTTTTATCTTCGTAGGGCGAGACGCTATGAGTTTTCTCAAGCATGGCTAGTAGAGCGCTTGAAGCAAGCAAGTCGCCCCTACCTACGCCTTCGCCATCTTCTCTTATTGCTTCTTAGGTTAGCGCTAATAAGTACTATAGTTATTCTCTTTGCTCGTCCCTATTTTAGCGCTTCATCTTTGGAGAGAGGAGAGAAAGCCTCTGTGTTGGTGATATTAGATGTATCTCCCTCTATGAAGCCTGTATTTGAGAGTGCTCGCGCCCTTCTGAGAGAAGCTGTTCTAAAAGACCCTGCCTCTTATGAATATCGCCTATTATGTACGGATAGCTATCTCCCCAAAGGTTCCTTCAGCAGTAAGCGGGTTTTTTTAGAGAGGCTAGCGGAAGCAAAGCCTGCCGACATGGGACTACCGCTCTCCTCTATATTAGAAAATTTTGATCTCTTCTTTCATGGGGCAATGTCTTCTAATCGCAAGGTGTATATAGTTTCAGACTTTCAACGCTTTTCAGTAGGGAAGCTGGAACAGCTAAGGCTCTCTGAGTTAGAGGGTTTAGTCCTCTTTCCTGTGAAGGGTTTCTCCGCTACCAATGCTTACATTGATTCCGTAGAAGTTAGAGAGATAGGAGATGCCTGGCATATCCGCTATCACCTCTCGGCTACACAAAATCGCCTCTATACTATTCATACCGAAGGCAAACGCTTCAGCCTCTCTCCTGGGTGGTATGATTTCCAGCGAAAAAAAGACCCTAAAGGCTACACTTATCAGGCGTTTCAGATAGAAGGGGATGAAATAGATTTTGATAATCAGGTATGGATAGGCCTTCAAGATCGGAGAGAAGTAAGAAGCGTGAAATGGTTGGGACCTGAGGAGTCCCGTAAGGCTTTTCAAAAGTTGGGTCAGTTGTTAGGGGTTGCGGAGGACAATCCCACAAGCACTGTAGAAGGAAGTTCTGTGCTCATAGCTTCCCTAAGAGAGATGAAAAACACTCTGCTTAACTATGTAGCCCAAGGGGGTAGGCTGGTGCTCTTCCCTCCTCCTAACCTACAGCTCTCTGAATGGAGTCGCTTCCCCTTAGCAGGAGAGATAGCATTTGAAGGTAAAGCACTTTTATCGGCCTCCTCGGTTACTTTACGAGTTCGGCATGAGCCTTTCTGGGAGGGGGTTTTTTTGCGGCGTGAGGCTTTGACGGGTTTCTTAGCAGAGCCACTTGCCTTGCAGGCTCTATATCTGTTTAAGCCTCAGGGGGGTACTCCTTTATTAGAGGAGTTAGGCGGAAATGTGCTATTATGGGAAGTTCCATGGGGTAGAGGGCGAATTTACTTATTCAGTTTTCCTTGGCAGGAGAGTTTTGCGAATCATAGTCTGTTTGTGCCTCTTTTTGAGCGTATTTACTCCTTCACAGCTGCTACAGGAGATAACTGGGTAGTATGGTTAGGTACGAGAGCCGGTATCTCCTTACCTACAGAGACGGAGGGACGAGTAGTTATGCGACATGTCCATAGAAGTGATGTAGAGTACCTTCCACCACTCATTCGGCAGGGGGGTAAGGCTGTGCTTAAGTTGGGGGATCAGCCTATGGTTGCTGGCGTTTATGAAGTAGAGGTAGGCGAGCGAGTCGTGGGTTATGTGGGGGTAAATGTTTCTCCTCTGGAATCTGTACCGGATTTCTTGGCGCTGGAGAGCTGGCGTGATTTAGGTACAACTATTGAGGTGCGCAGTTGGGAAGAAGGTGGGTTGATGCACCAGCAAATAGGATGGGGATGGAAAGATTGGTGGCTTTGGCTCCTTATTGCGTTTGTGTGGCTAATAGCTATAATTTACTGGGAGCGTCGCTTGATTCGTCCCCTTATTGAACCTTCACGGTGAAGCGCCTACGAATCTCTTTTCCATTTGAAGGGTAATATACTATCTCTGCTGTTCCTTGGAAGCGTTTTTTATCTAGCTGTGCTTCCAGCTCCAATTCTCCGTATTCATTAGCGTCAAAGTGGGTGGCTCCTGCTTTCTGTCCAGCTTTGAAGAGGCGAATAATAAACTTAGACCCAGGCTTGAGTCCCCTAATATGAATGTTGTATGTTTTACCTCCTTCTACGATGAGAGGGTCCTCCCAAGTGAAAGGCTTGCCATTTACCTCTATGATAGCCTCTTCTCGAGGAGGGGTGGGGACAGCTGCGTGCACCTCTTTACCTTCTTCTTCACCAATAACTTCATTAGGGTCATATCCACTCGTTTGAGCCTTTAGGCTGATTCCAATTAATAAGAAGATTAGGATGCTTCTACTCATGTTTGGCAAGTTAGTATTTTTGACAAATGGCTGGCTGCGACGTGGGACGCTTTTCTCTTCCTGAAGTGTATTACCACTGGTTAGAGAGGGTACAGCGTTACCCTATGTTTGATGTGTTGAAGGAAGGTGTATTATGCTCTATTCGGCTATGCTACATCTTAAAGCCCTGCTCAGGTGGCCGGGATATTTTTCTTCACCAAGAGCGCCTAAGAAAAAAATTCCCTCCTACCTACTTACCGTTGGGATATGATGCGTTTGGTAACCTGCTCTTGTGGGATATGGAGTCTGGAGGTGTATATCTCTACTGGAAAGATACCTCATCGGAAAATTGTATGAAAGTATTTAGTAGTCTAGAAAGCCTATGTGAAAGTCTTTATTATAGACCCATTCACTGATGAAAATCTCTGCTTTGCTTCGCTGGGCGGATAGTTATCCCTTTTTCTACTTTCATATCCAGAATAATTCGCAGGATAATTTGGGTCATTATCGCTGGATAATAGGGGTGGGTAAGAAGCCATACAAAAATCCCATTGTGGATGGCAACTGGTACATGGGCGGCTTTGGTTATGCTTGGAAAGCTCCTTCTAAGAAGGCATTTATAGACTTTCCTCGAGTAGCTCTATTTAGTCCGCAGTGGGTGATTGCCTCTGAGGAAATACCTAGCTGGTTGAATGACATTCCTACTCGTAATCCCGTTAGACGCATGCATTTCCTTCAAAGCTCTTTAGATAAAATTGCGTATGAGAGGGCTGTGAATTCTATCAGGGAAGATATTTCTTTAGGGAGAGTTTATCAAGTGAATCTCACACTTGCTCTTCTATGGGAGGGCGTGATAGACCCCATAGAAACTTATATAAGGCTTCTTCAAGCTTGCCCGACTACATTTAATTACATTTTTAAGTATCAGCATAAATACGTCATTGGCGCTTCGCCAGAGCGTTTTTTTTGGCAATGGCGGGGTCTGATTGCGCAACAGCCTATTAAGGGGACTACTGCTCGGGGTACCACGTGGTATGAAGATGTTCGGCAAGTGGAGAGTTTGAGAAGTAATCCGAAGGAGCTCGCTGAAAATACGATGATAGTGGACTTAGTGAGGAATGATCTACAACGTGTATGCGTCCCAGGTTCTGTCATGGTGCCAGTATGGGCAGAAGTGCAGAGTTTTGTCGGATTGCATCATCTTGTATCTACGATATATGGAGAGAAACAGCGAGGAGTCTCATGGATTGAAGCATTTGCGAGTATGTTCCCAGCGGGCTCTATGACAGGTGCGCCAAAGCGAGCTGCTATGGAGTATATTCACCGCTACGAGCCTGTAGGCAGGGGGATATATTCTGGCGCTGTGGGATATATCACGGCAGAGGGAGAGGCAGATTTTGCAGTGGTCATTCGGAGCTGGGTATATGATAAAAAAGCAGAGAAAATCGCCTTGCAAGTTGGGAGCGGCATTACATATGATTCTGACCCTCAGCTAGAGTGGGAAGAGAGCTGGCTAAAGGCTGAAAAGCTCCTCCAAGTGCTGCATGTTTCTCCTCATCTATTGCGGTCTTGAATAAGAGAGTGCTCCCGTTTGATTTTATTTTGTAGTTCTATCAAAGCATGTAAGAGAACCTCAGGACGGGGCGGACATCCTGGGACATATATATCTACTGGTAAGAATTGGTCTACTCCTTGTACTACACCATATACCCTATGCATCCCTCCCGTAGAAGCGCAAGCTCCCATGGCTATGCACCACTTGGGCTCAGCCATTTGATCCCAGATTCGCTTGATAGCATGAGCCATCTTGTAGGTGCACCAGCCTGCTACTATCATCACATCAGCCTGGCGTGGGGAAAAGGAAAACCTCTCCATGCCAAAGCGAGCAATGTCGTACTTAGGACCTGCTGCTGCCATCATCTCTATTGCACAGCAGGCTAATCCCATTGGCATAGGCCATAAAGAGCCCGCTCGTGCCCACTCTACCAAATCATCTAAGCGTCCCACTAAGAATCCTTCATCAGGGACTACTTGTCTCATCTTCATTTCGCAAATTTACATAGAAGGGGAATCTGTATATTCTCAAGGGCTGAGAGGTAAGAATTAGCTCCTGAAAGGCTTATAAAACAAACTGAGGGGCGATGGATTTCTGTATATAAGACAGCCTTCATGAGAGAAGAAAACTTTGATTTTCATACGTGGCTCTTAATTTTGCCCTGATATGAGAATGAGGTTGCTGTCCAAAGAGCCTGGGCTTTGTATTATACTGCTTGGCTCCGGTTTCAGCTGGGCGCAGGACCCCTGTGGGGAGGGCCGCATTTGGTATGTTCGACCTGGTGGTTGTGTAGGAGGGGCTAACTGCGGATCGCGTACTAACCCTGCGGACATCTATTGGGCAAGAAATCAGGCATGTGCAGTAGCCACTCCTACAGCTCCACATATTATCCGTTTAGCCGTGGGCAACT
>JANXCJ010000090.1 GCA_025060275.1 Bacteroidia bacterium
CCTCTTTTGCCCTATGGGAGAGAAAGTCGCTTCTGGATGATTTTATTCCCCTTCCTTATCCCTCTCTCTACCGCTTGGCGCCTAGCACGGTTCAACGCTACCCCTACTGGAAGACCTTCTCGTTTCTTCAAGGGGCTGCCTACTCCTGCCCAGGCAGCTTTCTGGGCTATATGGCTCCTCACTCGCCCCACAGGAATATGGCTGCATCCTTTCCTCTGGATAAGTCAAATACTTCTCGTGTGCACTGCCATGGTAAGCTCTTGGCCTTTCTTTTCTCTTAAGAGCAAGCAGAATATAGGGTTAGCTCTCGTATTCCTCTGCCTTTCTGCAGGGGTCAGTCTTGCTGCCTTCTTTACCTCCCATGCTCAGGGCATAGCCCTTATGCTTTTACTTCTATATGGGCTAAGCAGCAGGGTAGCCTCCTCCCTCTATACAGCCTAAGAGGCTCTATAGATTTGTGTATGCTCAAATGGAATAGCCTAATATGGGCTTTTTTTATATGTGCCGCCCAGCCCCTGCCAGACACGGTATTTTTTATCCAACCGAGTGGAGACACAAATCTCATAACCACTTATCAGGTATTTCCCCGTGGCTGGTCCGCAAATATTTATAAAGCAGAGAGAAATAGCTGGAAACTCGTAGAGCTTGATAGTATCTTCTTAGACTCTATTTTACGCGTCAGCGTGCTTCTACGATATAAAGATACCTCTACTACTGATGCTTCGGTACCAATACCTTATGAAAAGGTGGAGTTTTTTTATCCCTACTCGGGATTTCTGATTTTCACAAAGGCAATTTATCACCCCTCATATAGAATTTTCTTCCCCTATCAGCGAGTATATCTATGGTCTTATCTAAGTCGGTGGGACTCCGCATTCTCGGGGTGGTTCGGTCTATTAGGATTAGGGTGGAATTTTCATGAAGGAGCAGGTATATGGCCCTTTCCGGCTCTTATACACAGAACAGAATGGGGAGACAGCCTTTTATTAGAGAACTTTGACTCGCTCTATAATATATTCTTGGAGGCAGGTGGATACTTCCATTATGCTTCTTCCTTTTCCTGTGATAGCTTACTGATTTATGAGTCGCCCCGTAGAAGTATGCTAATCCGGGGTTACTACCTCCTCTGTACGGGGAATGAAGGAAAGCTCGCAGTTCATGCGGACTCCATGTGTGGTCCCGCCCAGTGCATAGCCCGAAATAGATACCTCTCGTATGAGGTAGGGGGAAAACTCATAGCTGATAGTTCATACTACCGCTTTTATAATTCGCAGGGAAACCTTTTAGGACAAGTAGAAGAAAAGCGCTACTTTTTCTGGGATACAGAAGGAAAACTCATAGAAGCACACTACCCTGCAGGAAAATACAAAATCCGATATGGGGGGCAAGTAGTGGCTTTGTCTTCTCCTGCCTCACCTGCATCTCTTTTATCGTGTGGCAGAAAGGGGCAGATTAGGGGAGGACAAAAGGGGGATAGAATTTTTCTATACGAAATTAGTGGAAGAAAGATATGGGAAGGGCAGCTGGAAGAGGAAGGACGGTTTGAGCTACCTGACTACCTCCCGTTCCAGTTGTACTTTCTAAGATGGAAAGAAAGAGCCTGGAAATGCGTGATTTTTCCAGATTAGCGTTGCGTTTTAGCTTTGTCATATGTGGGAGTGGGTACGCTCCTTAGCAAATGATTGGCAAGTAGGCATGGAGGCCCCCCCTATCTCTATTGACGGAGGGCCTTGGCAAGCTATTGTAACAATAGGGATGGGAGGCTCCGCTTTCGGAGCAGAAGTAGTACGAAGCTGGGCCGAGAATTATTTGAGAATTCCCTGGGCAATTGTGAGGGACTATTCTCTGCCTGCGTGGGTAGAAAAGGGGGCTTTGGTATTAGCAGCCTCTTACTCAGGCAATACAGAAGAGACTTTAGAAGCTACCAAGCAAGCTCTAAAAAGGGGTGCGACGGTAGTAGGACTAGCAAGTGGGGGTATGCTTAGAGAGTGGGGTGAAAGGGGGATGCTCACAGCATTTATAGCTTTACCAGAGGGACGCCCTCCTAGAGCCGCTGTGCCCTTCTCTATTACTACTCAGTTTCGTCTCTTAGAGGGAACAGGACTCATCCCTTCCACTTGGCGGGATGAGGGGCAAGCCCTCCTGAAGCTGCTCCTAAGCGCCGCTCATCCCGATATGGGTCGCTTAAAAGCCTTAGCCACTCAGTGGAAGGACCGCTTTATCGCTATATACGCTCCCACAGGATATGAAGCTATAGCCCTACGCGCAAGACAACAAATCCAAGAAAACGGAAAACACCTCGCTTGGCATCACATCATTCCAGAGATGAACCATAACGAAATCGTGGGCTGGGAGTATCCCACCTCCCTACGGGAAGGGGTAGGATTTTGGATTCTCTCAGGGAGTCATACTCACCCACGCAATTCCCTCAGAATTGGTTTTATAGAGAAACTCTTAGAAGAAAGGGGGTTTTCCTACTTACACTGGAAAGCACCTAACGCTCCGTATTTAGCAGAGCTAATGTGGCTCTTCCATAGCGTAGATATTTTCTCTGTATATTTGGCAGAAGCCCACAACGTTGACCCTGTACCTGTCCGTATTATTGATAGGCTCAAGGAATACTTGGCTCAAGAAGCCTGAGCATTTTCTTCGCTTAGCCTTAGGGGGAGCTGCACTAATTCTTGTGCTCAAGGTCTTAGCATATGAGACAGGAGGTGGTGCAGGACTCCTTTCTGACGCGGCGGAGAGCATCCTAAATATGCTGACAGCTTTTTTAGGAATCTATGGTACGCTCTGGGCTAGACTTCCCCGAGATGAAGCCCATCCATATGGGCATGGTAAAATTGAATCGCTCTTTTCGGGGCTTCAAGGCCTTCTCTTAGCAATTACCACCGGAGTATTAGGATATTCTATTCTTAGGGGCTCTTATCGTCCTCTCCATTTGGAGAATGTTCTAACTGTATGGCTATACGAGGGCATAGCAATGGGAATTAACGCAGCCCTAGCACTCTTACTCCTGTATGGTGCGCGCCGTTTTCATTCCCAGATTCTCAGAGCTGAAAGCTGGCATCTTTTAGGGGATGCGGCTACCTCCCGTCTGGTATTGGGAGGGATTATGGCTGTGTGGGCTGGACTTCCGCCTCTTATAGATGTAGGAGTCGGTCTCAGCATAATGGCTTTTATGGGGTATGGAGCTTTTCAACTTCTACGAGAGAGTATTACTACCCTCATTGACGCCCGAGACCCAAGCCTTATGCTTCGGATGGCAGAAGCTCTACGAAAGAATCGTCAGCTGACGTGGATAGATATTCACAACGTGCGTATCCAACGGTATGGACATGCTATTCATGTGGATGGACATGTAACTTTCCCCTGGTACTGGAGTCTGCGGGAAGCACACCATGCCCTGAAGGGACTGGAGGAAGCCCTAAGAGCAGAATTCAGCAGACCTGTAGAATTTTTTTGGCATATGGACCCTTGCGAGCCTATCTGCTGCCCCTACTGCGAAGTGCCTGATTGCCCCTACAGACAGGCTCCCTTCACCCAGCGCTTGGCTATAACCCCTGACACCCTCTTTCTAAATCAGAAAGGAATCAGGTAAATCTGAGAGTTGCTCCAAAATCTCCTAACTTTGGTAGGCATGCAAACACTTGCGTTTGGTCTGCCGCGTCTGGGCGAAAAAAGGCAGTATAAAATTCTCTTAGAGAAATTCTGGTCGGGCAAGTTGAGTGAGCAGGAATTCCATCAAGGCATGAAAGAATTAGAAGCAGAAAGACTAAGAACTTATGCGGAGAAAGTAGATGTCTTCCCTGCTTGCGAACTCTCCTTTTATGACCCCATGTTAGACTTATCTGTGGCTTTAGGGGTAGTGCCAGAACGATTTCACGCTTACAAGGGTCTATCGCAATACTTTGAAATGGCACGTGGCGCCTCCGCCTTAGAAATGACCAAGTGGTTCAACACAAACTATCACTATCTCGTACCCGAATGGGGAGGAGGCGAGCAGACCCCTAACCCTGCCCTAATCATAGAAAAGTATAGAACAGCCCGAGAAAAAGGTTACTCCCAAGCTCTGCCTTCTCTTATTGGACCTTATACTTTCTTAGCTCTCTCCAAGCAAGAGGGTCATCCTCTCAGTCCCTCTCAAATGGAAGAAGCCGTAGAAAAACTTTTACCTACTTACAAGGAGTTACTTCGCTTGCTTATAAATGAAGGTGCCGAAGGCTTCCTCTTGCATGAGCCAGCCTTCGTACTGGATGAACCGCCCGTACCCCTCATAGGGTATATATATCACAGTTTAGCTGGCTTCCCGATTTATGTCTTGACTTATTACGAGGGAGTGGACTTCTACCCGCGTTTTGTAGAGTTACCTGTAAGGGGGGTTGGTTTAGATTTTGTCTCTAATACCTCTAATTATCAAGCCCTCCTTCAGTACGGCTTTCCAGAGGATAAGGTTCTAATAGGGGGAATTATAGACGGCAGGAATGTATGGCGTGCCGATCTAAAAGCAAAGCTAAGGGAAGTAGAGTCCCTCCATAAGCATGTCAAAAAGCTCTGGCTTTCACCCAGCGCACCTCTCTCCTTCTTGCCCCTTACAAAGGACCCTGAGAGACACATAGCAGCCCCGATTTGGGAGAGACTGAGTTTTGCCAAGGAAAAATTAGAGGAACTACATGTACTAATTAGGGCAATCCGGGGAGAAAGCGAGGCTCAGCGGAGGGTAGAAGCTTCAGCGCTATTGTGGGAAGACCCCGCTTTTGGCATACATCCTCCCACTCGTGAGCGCCTACGCGCGCTAAAAGAGGAAGACTTTCAGAGGGAGCTTCCTTACCGAGAGCGGAGCTATCATCAGCAGAAAGCCCTACAGCTCCCTCTTTTCCCTACCACTACCATAGGTTCATTCCCTCAAACCGAAGATATTAGAGCTACTCGTAAAAACTATAAAGAGGGCAAGCTCAGCCCAGAAGAATACAAAGCTTATATTCAGGAAAAGATCGCAGAGGTAATCCGTTATCAGGAAGAGTTAGACTTAGATGTATTGGTACACGGGGAGTTTGAGCGTAGTGACATGGTAGAATTCTTTGCGGAGAAGCTGGAAGGCTTCGCCATTACCCGGCAAGGATGGGTACTTTCTTACGGGTCCCGGGTTTATAGGCCTCCTATTATTTACGGGGATGTATGGCGCCCAGCGTCCATGACAGTAGAAGAAATCACCTATGCCCAATCTCTGACTTCAAAGCCTGTCAAGGGCATGCTTACGGGCCCTGTTACCATCCTAAACTGGAGCTACGCGCCTCCTGTCAAGACGCGGGAGGAGGTAGCTTATGAAATTGCACTTGCCATTTTAGATGAGGTGAGAGACTTAGAAGCTGCCGGCATAAAAGTCATCCAGATAGATGAGCCAGCTTTTCGGGAAGGTGCTCCCCTGAAGAAGCGTAATTGGGCTGATTACTTCCGATGGGCTGTAAGGGCTTTCCGTTTAGCTTCGCGAGCAAAACCCTTCACCCAAATACACTCCCACATGTGCTACTCAGAATTTGAGTCTATTTTGCAGTACATATGGGAAATGGACTTTGATGTCATTTCTATAGAAGCCTCCCGGAGTAAGGGCACCTTAGTAGAGGAATTCAAACGTTTCCCTCACTGGGATAGGCAGGTAGGACTGGGGGTATATGACATCCATTCACCTGCAATCCCTACTCGCGAAGCAATAGAACAAGTAATAGAGGCGGCTCGGCGCGCTCTACCTGATACCCTCTTATGGGTAAACCCGGACTGCGGTCTCAAGACCCGCAGGTGGGAGGAGGTTCGCCCTGCCTTGAAACATATGGTAGAGGCTGCCAAAAATATCCGTAATCGTATTCCCTCCGCTAAATAAACCCTCTCTATACAACTTCCTGATTATTGCAAAAAGCTCTCTTATAGCCAGATGGGTGGAATGCATGGCTTTTCTTGCAGCTTACCTGAGTTATGTCCTACGCTATGGGTTTCTGAAGTTTCTTAGCCATTTTCGCTGCCCTACCAAGGGAGTAAGTTTTACCAGCCCTCTCCCCCCTAAGTCCAGAGACAGAGGATTAGCATCCCTATTTCAATCATTTGCCCCAGAGAATAAAAATAGCTTTATACCCTACAAATCAGGGTTTTCAGGCGTGCGCAAGCTGAGATGGAGATGAATAAAAATAGCTTTATAACCTACAAATCCTCCTCCATTTTTACGGCTGAGCTTACCCCTCCCCAAAGCCTGTATTTTTTTAGCAAATAGGCTTGAGAAGAAGTCTCATTAGTCAGCTAAGTCCTTCCAGGAAGTCTATCCCTGCACTTTGACAGGGGGGAGCCCGCTTATCTGGCATCTCCAAGCCTCGCACCAGCGAGTTTTACCTTTATGGTAGTAGAAAAGATAGAGGAGGACTAGAGAGATGAAAATCTCCCCCCTGAAGAGGCTCGGTGAAAAGGAGGTAAAATGAGACTTTTCAGAATAAGCCTATTGCTCTGCTCCAGTACTCTCTTCCAAAAGCTTTACACCTCTTTACAAGCAGGGGTAAAGATATAACCCCACTCGCCGAATGCCTCTGACGGTATCTTGCCGAATATAAGGCAAAATACCTATACGATAGATGCCTGCACTCGCAAAGGAAACATTTCTTGCTATAAAGGTGCGGAAGCGACGATCTCTCCTATACCAGTTTCCCAGCGAGTCCGAAAACACAAGCTCTATACGAGAGGCTTGCCTAAATCCATCTGGCTGCTGTACCCATAATAGCACATAGAGATTGCGCCATGGATATGTTTCTTCTAATTCTAAATACATCTCTATTTGACGACATGCACCGGCAGTGGAGAAACGCACCTCTCCCCACACAGTGTCAGGATATATCCATACTTTCTCAGGGAACTTTCTATCTATAACTTCTTCCGAGAACTGCTCACAACCCCAGCAAGTCAGAAAGGCCAGCGCTAAGATTCTCACAGCCATTTTCTGTAATCAGAAGATTATTTTCTATGCGGATTCCGATTGCTTCGTTAGGCAAGTAAAGCCCCGGCTCACAAGTAATTACCGCTCCGACAGGCAAAGGATCGTACCGAGAGCCCACATCATGCACATCTATACCTAGGAAATGTCCAAGGCCATGTGGGAAAAACTTTTTATAAGCCTGCGGTTCCGCCCCAAGTGGAAGGAGCCCCATACTCATTAGCCCCTCCTGTATGAAGGCACCCACCTCTTCCTGCCAACTATCCAGAGTTATCCCGGGCCGCAAAATCCCCTGCGCATACCGCTGCACTTCAGCAACCCATTCTAAATACTGACGAGCGCGAGGTGAAGGCTCACCCACAGGGAACGTACGAGTAAGGTCTGCACAATAAAACCCCAATCTCGCTCCGATATCTATTAACACCAGCTCTCCCCCACTGAGAGGCTTACTATTGAATGTATAGTGTAGAATACAGCCTCTCTCCCCGCTAGCTATGATAGGCGGAAAGGCAGGCTGTCCTCTTCCCCTGAGGAATATACGGATGATTTCTGCCTCTATTTCATATTCATAGACGCCCTCTCGTAAGAGAGGTAAAACAGCCCGATATGCGTCTTGTGTAAGGGCAATAGCCTCCTGCATTAGCTTAAGCTCTTCGGGAGCCTTAACCATCCGGAGTCGGGCAAGTATAGGTGCTAACCGATGCAAGGTATGTGCGGGAAATTCCTGCTGGAGGCGGCGAGCAAAACGATGCGCAGGAGTTGGTACAAACACATGATTCTGGCGGTCATGCTCATTGAAGTCCAAAGCTATACCTTTTGCCCTACTAGCCATTCTCCGCCAGAAAGCTGACCACTCTTGAAGAGGTCGTACCTCTCG
>JANXCJ010000091.1 GCA_025060275.1 Bacteroidia bacterium
GCGAGTCTTGCCTGGATGCGGCGATGGTTCCATTCGCGCAGAGCTATGGCCCCTAATATACCTAATCCCAATATAAAAAGGATGCCGAGTCGGGCTGTCCACGTATCATACCAGGGTGGCAAAACATAGATTTCCCATTCTACTTGTGGTGTATGCTTATACCACGGATGAGAAGCCCATACTCTGACTTTCGTGAGCCCAGGACGACTAAGAGCAAATACAAAGAAGGGATGCTTCAGGTGATAGGGAGGATTCTCGCCTACCTGTGTCCATACCTGCATAAGCTCGGGTAAGAAGAGTGCCTTCGTATCCCATTCTAATTCTATAAATGATTTGTCCTGCGGCAGAGAAAGATGTCCTTTTTTTTCTACCTTCAGTCCGGGTCCTTTTAGGGAAGCTACGAGGCGCAGGGGGGGTAAATAGCCCCGCTGAGGTACATACGCCAAAAGCCCCAGCGAAGTAGCCAGGAAAAGGGTATCTCCTTTCTTGAAGACCATCAAGGGCTTACCCCATTCAAAGGGTATAGGGGGAAATCCTGTAAGCCAGGGAGGAATACTCAAAGTATCCTCTACTACGCTTCCCCTTACTCTCAGCCAGCGCAGCCCTGTCCGAAAATACCACTGTCCTCCATAAAAGACTCCCTCTTCTGGCTGAAAGGCAAGAGAGAAGGTTTGCCACTGTTTCTCTTCCCACTTGTATAGACTTGAAGACCTCCACGCCCATAAGCATCCTCCTTCCCATCCTAGCCGATGGATGGGCTGCTTGAAATCATATCTATACTCTTTATTATCTATTCGTATTACTACTTGTGAGCCTACTGCCCATGCAATCCTATTTCCCTCTGAAGCTACGGCACTTACGTATTTATTCCTTTCTGCCCATATATTTCCCTTCTCTTCTAAAAGGCCTATTGGAGTAGCCCATATCCAGTACCCTTGGTACAGAGCTGCTTGAATGAGTGTAGCAGAGTAGCGACGAGAGCCTGTAGGAAAGAGTGCCGTTTCTCCTTGCCATGCTGTCCACCTACTCTCTTGAAGAGCTATGTTTGTAATGGGAATATTCCAGCGCATTACCCATCTTACGGGTACTCGGGGATAGAGGACTGTATAGGATGTCGGAGTAATAAGGCAAACTACTCCTGAATTGTTATTCTCTACGCCTGCGTAGAGAGGTTGAGAGCTCTCCCAAAGCACTGTTTTGTTGGGACACGCTAAGAGGGTATTTTCAGTAGCTAAGTAGGGCCCCACCCAGAAACGGCCCATAGCTTTTTTCTCAGGTAACCCTGAAAGCTTATACACTTCTCCTCTTTCTGTAATTCCCCAAAGTCCATCATACTGTTGCACCAATTCCACCCAAGACTGCCGAGGTAGCTTTATTTTGTGGACTGTGGGCCAAAATTGGAGAGAGTCTTGCCATAATAAGAGTGCTTTATCCTTACTTACACCTACCCATCTGCCTTTCAGATAGGAGACTTTAAGTTGATTTCCCTTCAACTCAACCCATGCACAGGCGTGGGTGCCTTGTGCAGCTATGCCAGAAGGAATAACCCACAACCGATATATCCATCCTATCCCCGAGATGCGAATCGGAGAGAGACTTGGCAACCGTCCCCAATAAATCACATTTAGCCCTCCGAGTAGAATTGTGTCCCCGGAGAATGAGGCCCCTGTTCGCACCTCCTCTGGTAAGCGAAGGATTTCCCTCCACGCCCCTCTTTCTAACTGCCAGATTCGTCTGCCATCTCCCGCATAAAGTCCTCCTAAGTCTGTAGTTAGGGGGAAGGCATAGGGTCCCCATCTCCCCATAGGTGCTGCCCAGCTCTCCCATACTAAGACAAGCCACAGTATGCATCCCACCGCAAACTAAAATATGAGGGAAAGTTTGTATGGTTGCTTCATACGTGGTATAAGATGGCGAGTAGGCATGGGGGTATCGTTTAGGAGAAAGTTTATATATTTGCCCCATGCATGTCACCCTTCTGCTTTTAGGAGTAGCCCTTATAGGCGTAAGTAGGGCAAGTGATGAAAAGGCTTCCAAGATGGTGTTAAGGATGGAAAAAAATCAGGTAGAAGTAGCGGAAAAAGCCCTTTCTGCCCTCAAAGGCATCAAGTCTACCCATTATGACGAAAGCAAAGGGGAGCTAACTGTACTCTATCATAAGCCCACCTTAGGATGTTGCAGCCAGATCCATGCCGCACTCCAAAAGTCAGGAGTGAAATATACACTAGTCTCCAATCAAGAAGTACCCGCCTGTATAGGTGAAGAAAAAGAACATTCTGACTCTCACCTTTGCGCTGGGAAGAAAGGGGGCAAGTGTTGTACGAAGCACAAGAAGAGCTCAAAGGGATGCAAAGTTTCATAAGTAAAAATAATCTGAGTATGAGCAGTAAAGTGATTATAATCGGACTCTGCTTGAGCCTGTGGGCTCAAACCTGGCAAGATGTAGGTGGGGGCGTGAACAACCTCGTAAATGTGATATATCCTCACAATGGGGTACTATACGTCGGCGGCCAATTTAGCTCCGTAGGCAGTACAAATCTTACGGCATATGGCATTGCAAAATATACGCCCTCGCAGGGGTGGTCTACGGTAGGCCCTGGAACAGGAGCAGGAGGCACAGGCCAGGTATATGCCATTACGGAATACCAAGGTAAGATAATCGTAGGAGGAGAATTTAGTGGAATAGGGAATAGCTCAGCCCAAAATCTGGCTGCTTATGACCCTGTCACAAATACCTGGAGCGCAGTGGGTGGGGGCGTTAGTGGCCCTGTGTATGCATTAGCTGTCTATGATGGAGAACTTCTAGTAGGAGGCGGATTTACACAGGTAGGTAACCCCCCTCAATCTATTTCATACTTCGCAAGGTGGAATGGCTCTCAGTGGCTTCCTCCAGATCCTACACAAACTACTCAACTACTAATGGGAGGGGTACCCCGTGCATTTGTGGAATTTCAAAACAAGCTATATGTAGCGGGTAGCTTCATAGCAGCTTACTATAATCAGACCCAATATGCCTATTTGGCAATATGGGATAAGAGTCTGCAACAGCTATTACCTGCCTACACCGGACAAGGTCCAAATAATAACATCTGGACTGCTGCGGTATGGAACAATAAGCTCTACCTGGGCGGAGATTTTACCTTAGCAGGGTCTGCTACGGGTAGACTTGTAACTTATGATGGTTTTCAGTTCGGTAGTGTACCAGACGCACCTAACTCAGGAAGTGTGCGAAAAATCCTTCCCGTAGGGAATTCGCTATTTGTAGCAGGAAACTTTACTACGTTAGGGAATGGCACGATCGTCAATAGGGTTGCTCAGCTTTTTACCAATGGTGCATGGAGTGCTTTGGCAAATGGCATAGGCCCTTTGGTTGTTAGTGCTTTAGCATGGGATAACAATATCCTTTTCGTGGGAGGTAATTTCACGCAAGATGGGAGTGGAAGCATAAATCTGTCCTATATCGCTCAAATGGGGGGGCTTGGCACTTCTCTTCTATCCCATGAAGCTGTACAGCTTGTTTCTGAGGCTGTGGGCACGTACCTGGTTAGTCCTACTGGGATAGAAAGTTGTGACCTGCGACTAGTGGATATGGCTGGGCGCCTAGTATGGGAGAAAAATGCTTCTATACCGCCTGGTGGGAAACTCCCCATACCCCTACCTGGACCGGGTGTTTATATTCTTCAGGTACAGGGTACCACGGGACTTCTCCGTA
Source organism: Bacteroidia bacterium (assembly GCA_025060275.1). Lineage (GTDB taxonomy): Bacteria > Bacteroidota > Bacteroidia > SpSt-205 > SpSt-205 > SpSt-205. The sequence continues at coordinate 3,713 of JANXCJ010000091.1, forward strand.
GTTTCAGATTTTACAACAAAGAGTCCTAATTTTTTGTGGAAACTTAGATCATAAGGGTAGGAGAGGGAAAAAGGAGGTTTCCCTTTCCTGCCCTCAACTTTTTTACCCGAGGAGAGATTTAGTCTATGTACCTAAACCTACCTCTAAAGGTGTAGTGCTTCTCCATAACTAGCTGCTAAGGCGGCTTCTTTTATTGCTTCGCTATAAGTAGGATGTGCGAGGGGGAGGCGGAAAAGGTCCTCCCCGGAGGCTCCGTAAGCCAGGCCCGCTACCCCTATGGCTATCAGATCAGCAGCCCTTGCCCCTACAACGTGCATCCCTAAAAGCATATCTGATTGAGCATCTGTCAGAATCTTCACAAAGCCTCGTGTCTCGTGCGCAGCTCTTGCGCGCCCAGAAGCTCTATAAGGAAACTTCCCAACCCGATATGACCTCCCTTCCCTTCTGAGTTCCTCTTCTGTATAGCCTACACTAGCTATTTCGGGCCATATATAAACGACTGAGGGAATACAGCGATAATCCAAGTGAGGCTTATACCCAGCTAAGCGTTCTGCTACATATATTCCTTCTTCGCTTGCTTTGTGAGCAAGCATGGCGCCGCGAACTACATCTCCTACAGCATAGATGTGGGGCAGAGCCGTTTGGAGAGTGTCATTTACAGGGATACGACCTCTATCATCTAGTGAGATACCTGCCTTTTCTAACTCTAATCCCTCCGTGTATGGTTTTCTTCCTACAGCTACAAGTACATAGTCTGCTTCTATTTTCAAAGTTTCTCCTCCCTGACGGGGCATCACTTGAACCTCAATTGAGTGGGGGAGCAGTTCAGCAGAGTGAGCTACATGACCCAATAAAATTTTAGCCCCATAGTCTGTACTAAGTATACGACGAGTTTCCTCAGCAGCATCCGCATCCATCCCCGGCAGGAGACGGTCCATGAACTCAATGATAATAACCTCACTCCCCAACCGACCAAAAATAGAAGCCATCTCCACCCCTATCACCCCGCCACCTATAATCAATAATCGCTTAGGTACTTCTGGAAGGCTCAGAGCCTCCGTGGAGGTGATGATACGCTTCTTGTCAATGGGTATGTTTGGAAGAGAAGCCGGCTTAGACCCCGTAGCTATAATAAAGTTCTTTCCATAAAGCTTCGGTCCTCCCTCTACGATCACTTCATTAGCAGAGATAAAGCGTGCATGTCCATGATAAACGGCAATTTTATTTTTCCGCATAAGATATTCTACCCCTCCTATTGTCTGCTTGACTACCTGGCTCTTTCTTGCAAGCATTTTCTGCCAATTCAGAGAGACTTGGCTTACTTCTATCCCGTGTTCGTTGAGGTGCTTAGCTACTTCAAAGTACTTTTCTGATGAGTCTAAGAGGGCTTTGGAGGGAATACAGCCTACATTCAGGCATGTCCCTCCTAAGGTTGGATATCTCTCTACCAGAGCGACTGAAAGTTTGAGTTGAGCGGCACGCAAGGCGGCTACATAGCCACCTGGCCCGCTTCCTATGACAACCAAGTCGTACTACTCCAATTAGATAAGGTACGGCTTTTGAGGCAGCTTGCTATTACTTTGCATCTCTCTATGGTGAAAAAGAAGCTGTCTCTCCCCTTTACCTTTGAGGGCTAATGGAGGCGTTAGACCACATAGGTATAGTCGTAAATAGTTCGGAAGAAATTCTACTCTGGGAGAAGCTATTGGGACGCTCTCCCTTCCATGTAGAGGAGAGGCTTGAGGAAGGCATAAAGTCCTACCTTTTCCAAGTAGGCTCCACGAGGATAGAACTAATACAGCAAGACATAGAGAGGGAGTCTAAATTGCCCTTTTTGGGGGAGAATAAAGAAAAAATACATCACGTAGCATTTTATGTAGAAGAACTTAGCAAAGAATGCGAGCGCCTCAAAGAAATCGGCTTTATACCTCTCTGCGACAATCCTTACTCTACTTCCTTGGGCATGGAGGGTATGGCGTTTCTCCCTGCAGGTGAGAGTAAATTTGTAATAGAAATAGTTAGTTTCTCTAACAAAAAATTTACATAAGGTATGCAGTTTTGTATCTGAGAATGAGATTCCTCTGGAGTGCGCTATTTTTTCTAGGGGGGTGCGCACGGCGGGAATTAATTACCATAAGGGGGAGTGATACTGTCTTGCCTTTGAGCCAGACTTTTGCAGAAGCATTTATGAGTCAAGGGAGAGACGTGCTTGTGAGTGTTACGGGGGGAGGGAGTGGGGTAGGGATTGCCGCTCTCTTGCGGAGAGATACAGATATCGCAATGTCCTCTCGTCCTCTCAAGTTGGGGGAAAGGCTCAAGTTTGCCGCTGCAGGAAGAGCTATAAGGGAAGATACAGTAGGTTGGGATGTTCTTGCGATCTGTGTTCATCCTTCTAATCCCGTGCAGCGAATTTCCCGAGCTCAGATAGCTGACATTTATACAGGCAGAATCAGGAATTGGAAGGATTTAGGTGGCCCAGATATGCCTATCTTACCTTATTCTCGTGAGTCAAGCTCTGGTACTTTTGAATTTTTTCGGGAATATATTCTGAAGGGCGGTGACTTTGCTCCTCACGTGCGGTTTATTCCGGCTACAGGTATGCTTGTCCAGTCACTTTCCCAGACTGCAGGTGCAATAGGGTATGTCGGGATAGCTTATGTAAATCCCCAGGTCAAAGTATTAGCCGTAGCGCAAGATGGTGATACTATTTATTTCTATCCAGCTCGTTCAAGGTCAGAGCTCCAAAGGTATCCTATTGCCCGTCCTCTTCTATACTATTACGAAAACCCGAGTAAAAGGGGTGTAGAAGAGTTTCTGCGCTTTGTACATTCAGAGGAAGGGCGGGCTATCGTGAGTCGCGTTGGATATGTGCCATGAGAAAAGAGTGGGGTAGAAGGGTTTTTCAGGTTGCTGCTTTGACCACATTTCTGATACTTGGGGGTATTACTATTTTTCTTTTCCGGGAGGCCCTGCCTGCTATCATCGGGTCTCCCTATGAGGAGATACGGTTTGGGGTACATCCTACTAATCCGTTGCATGCGCTTACATCTTCAGAAGCAAGAGCTTTGATAAAGGGCGAGAGAACATGGGCATCTCTCGGCGGGCCTCATGCACCCTTAGTGCTAGTTCATCTAGGCAATATTGAACGATACCTTCAGGGGCCTCTGACTACCGCGGATGTGGAGCGATGTATAGACTCCCTTGCGGATTACAGGGGGGTTCTTTTTGCCTTACCTCCTTCCTTGATGCCTACTAAAGCCAAGCCGATCCGGGTATCATGGAACAGTGTAAAAGAGCTATTCCTTTCCATACATTGGTCTCCTACATATGAGCCTGTGCCTTCCGTGGGAGTTTGGCCCTTGATTTTGGGAAGCCTTTGGGTAAGTTTCATAGGGCTCCTTGTAGTTGTGCCGTTAGGAATAGCCATGGCGGTGTATGCGGTAGAATTCTTGCCTAAGCATCTTTATTATCCGCTAAAGATTATGTGGGAGATGTTAGCGGGACTTCCTTCAGTCATAGTGGGCTTTTGGGGGCTTGTGGTACTGGTGCCATGGATTCAGAAGGTTTTCAGACTAAATGCGGGAGAAACGGCTTTGACGGCGGGTCTGCTCTTAGGATGGATGACCCTACCCCTTATGGCGAGCTTAGTAGAGGAAGCCCTTCAAGCCATTCCACCTTTGTTATCCGAGTCCAGCTATGGGTTAGGGGCTACGCAGTGGCAGACCATTCTGCGTCTCAAACTACCCTATGTGATGCCCTCTATCGTTACTGCTACACTACTCTCTGCAGGACGCATATTGGGGGAGACCATGGTGGTACTGATGGTAAGCGGAAATGCTCCATTGCTTTCTTTCACACCCCTTGCACCCGTAAGGACATTACCTGCTACATTAGCAGCCGAATTAGGAGAGGCGCCGGTAGGAAGTTATCATTATAGTGTGTTATTCCTCTTGGGTAGTATCTTGTTTATAGTTACGCTTTTGCTGAATATAGCAGCATACTCTATTCGTCCTCGCCATGGCTCTGCATAGACGCTATGGAGAAAAACTCGCCACCATTTTTATTACCCTCTTAAGCTGGTCTGCGATTGCAGTACTTGGAGGGGTGGTAAGTTTCTT
>JANXCJ010000092.1 GCA_025060275.1 Bacteroidia bacterium
AAAAGGAGACTTTTTAGAGATACACTTCTACTGGAGAGGTTCTCCGCAAGAGACTCCATTAGGAGCTAACTTTGTACTCACAATTCAGCCCAGCCAAGCCTTATCTTGGGATCAAGTAGAGGTAATCCAGCGAGGAAAATGGGATAAAGCCAGCAGTCCCCTCTACCTCCCTCTCTACATCACACAAAGAGCCGAAGTAGAGAACAAGCAGCGCACAAGCCTAAATCTTCTCGCCTCTATACCCCCTGCAGGAATACCCTTTCAGGGCATACGGGAAAAAATAGGAGCGTGGCGCGTACCTATTCAGCAGTTTGGAGACACAGCATTCTTGAGGTGGAGTATGGAAACTGGCGAAATTGTACTAGCCCCTTTCAATAGGAGCCGGGAGCGTTTTATATATATCCCCCCCCACCCTGTATGGCTATGCCCTAAAATCCCTCCTGCCTCCCTTGAGGTACAAGGAGAGAGCCTTGCAGTGGCTCTACCAGCAGATTTCCGTACAGAGAATCTTACTGTATACTGGTACAAAGAAAGCACCTTTGTAGGAGAAGGACTAAAAATAAAGCCCCTTCTCTCTGGCTCTTATGTAGCTCATATCCGTCATAGATGTGGCTCGGAGGCTACCACAGATACGATGCGGTGGCGTACTACTGGAATCTCCATAGTCCAAAGGGGAGGATGGAAAATCTATCCCCAACCCTCCACCGGCACGATATGGATAGAAGCACCTTATCCAGGTGAAGTAAAGGTCAGAGTACAAGACGCCCTAGGCCGGTCACTATATCAAACTACGTTTTGGGCTGACCCTTCCAAGAGCCACTTTCTCTCTTTACCTTCTCTCCCTAGTGGAACTTATCAGCTTATAATTTCTCATGAGAGAGAGTCTCAAATTTTACCCTTGATTCATGTACAGGGGCACTAAGATTCTCCTGCTTACTTTTTTCACTTTTCTTTGGGCACAGCGTGAGTATGAACTTTTCTTCATACAGGAATACAAAGCTACCTCCAGTGCAGGACCCGACTCCTTAGATATTTACCTTTGCATCCGTCAAAAACCTAACCCTATTGGCTCTTCTGATACCCTAGCCTCCTCCAACTTTCCATTTTTATACAATCCCCTCCTTATTGAAATGCAAAATGCCAGAGTGATTCATGAAAGAAAGTTTAGTAGCCAAGGAAATGCTAACTATTACGAGCCTATTTTGTGGAGTATAAGCGGCTCACGCGTCAATGTAACCATACGAAGAAAAACAGGCTGGTCATCACCTGGGGATACAATAGCTTCCTTAGACACTATTACTGCTTTTCGCGCACCGCTTCTCAAATGTGGATCAAACTATGAGAGCGAACTGATTTGGGATTCTATACCTGCTGCGGTGCTCAATTCTCTTTTACAAGATATGAAGCCTCGCTTAGACTGGATAAATTCCCCTTCTCTGAGCCTGTGTCCGACTATGCAAGCAAGTCCTACTAACTTCTCTCATAACCCCTCAGTTATCTGTGAAGGGCGCGAGGTTACCTTTAGCTTTGAGCTGGGTAGTGTCATGGGGGCTCTATTTCCCGATAGCCTCGTAATATTCATCAGCCCCACTTCTGATCCTACTGGTAGCTGGATAATACCTAATGGAATTTCGGGAAACAACCCTTACACTTTTTCTACGACCTTTCCTCAAGAGGGGCCTCACGAGGTTTCTATAATAGGAGTATATAGGAAATGCCCTTGTGCGGATACCATCGCCACTTATTCCGTAATGGTGCAAGAGGTGCCACCTATCATACCTATAATGGGGCCCGAGACAGTATACGTAGGCAGTTTGCATACCTATACACTGCCCATCTTCTTGTCTGCTATTACATGGTACCATCTTATCCCAGGTGGGGGGCAAAACGTTGTAAATCCTCCCATTTTCTTTGATCCCTCCTATGGGGCTCCTCGCGTAGATACCCTAATCGCTGTTTATGTGATTACTCCTGGCTCCTGCCCTCAGTGGTCCGCTAAGTTAGTGAATGTACTACCTTGCCCTTCCCCTGGTGAAGCAGTAGCCCTCACTCCTCGGGGCTGTGTGGGTTATATAGGCATCTTAGAGCTACAGAATTACTCAGTTCCTCCAGATAGTGTGCGCTGGCAAAAATGGGAACCTGTAAGTCAAAACTGGGTAGATTTATCAGAGCAAGAAGCAACAGGGGTAAATTCTACCTTATTACTCGTTCCACTATTTGAAGCAGGGGATCAGGTATACAGAGTGAAAGTTTATCATAAAAACTGCATAAATTTTACCTCTTCTGACACGATACGAGTAGATGAGGTATTCTTGGAGAGGGGGTTTTATAGGCTCACCACCCCCATATGTGTGGGCGATACTTCGTGGTTAGAGGCAGAAGGGCGAGGGGTATGGATCACACCTGATGGAGCAGGGAGTTTTACAGATACTTTAGACCCGCGTGGGGGCTACATAGCCCATCCAAACGACGCGAATCGTACCATAAAAATATGCTGGGTTATTCGATCGGCCGACTTAGATGTATGTAGGGACTTCTCATTGGATACAATTTGCCGAAATCTCCAAGTCAATCCCACAGACGCACAAGGGAGCTTTTCTATCCCTCCAAGCTCTAAGACGCTCTGTGCAGGCGCTATCACAGAACCCCTGGGAGGCCAAATAAGTGTAGGCTTAGTAGGTATTTGGCGTACGGATGGCGCTGGTACTTTTTCACCCAGTGCAGAGGACCCTCAAGCTCGGTATATCAGTGCTCAAGCTGACACAGGACGCTGGATACACATAGAATGGCTCGTAATAGGCTTGTGTGGTAAGCGGATTTATACGGACTCACTCTTTGTACTACCAGGCATTACCCCACAAATCATAGGTCCTAATCGTCTGTGTTCCAATATAGCCTTGTCCTTAGAAGCACGATCTAACGCTAGCGATAGTCTGTGGTGGTTCAGGGGCAGCTTACAAGATGTATTAAACCAGGGAGGATTTTCAAGGAACAATCCGTTGTTCATTACTTCAGACTCTACTTATGAGCCGGGCTTGCTACCTGCTGGGCAATATCGCTTCTTATTATACGCTCGCTCACAATCCTGCGAAGGTATAGACGAGCATGAAGTGCAAGTGCTCTCAGCCCCTCAAGCAGCTTTTGACGCTAATCCTCGCATCACCACTATGCATAATCCTAATGTAACTTTTACTTCACAAAGCCAAGGGGCCTCTATTCATGTATGGAATTTTGGTGATCCTAATAAACCCTCTCAAGATAGTACTCCTAATCCCACCTTTTCTTACTCTGCACCTGGTACTTACACGGTAGTGCTCTTTGTGCAGAACGAACTGGGCTGCTCAGATTTTTATGTATGCACAGAGTGCATCCAGGTCCTTCCTCGCCGGGTTTACTTGCCAAATGCTTTCTCACCCAATGGGGATGGAAAGAATGATACATTTCGGATTCTACCTTTGGAGGAAGGGCTCCGCTTTACTCGCTTAGAAGTATTTGATAGATGGGGACAGCCCGTATTCGCAGCGGATGATATAGAGCACTGGAATGGGAAGGCAGGAAACGGACTTCCCTTAGAGCCAGGTGCTTACTCTTATAGAGCTATAATCTTCATACCCGATGAAGGTATCATTACACATACTGGGGTGGTACATATTACTCGCTGAGGTTTTTGCCCAGCAGGCTCTACCCATAGGCTTATGGTCGCAGCCTCAGACAATTAGTCCTGCTCAAGCAGGCTTGGTGGATGGGCGTTTCCGCGCCGCCATAACCCATGCCTTTCGTCCTGCCACGGGGTTTGTGCGTTTTGCTTCTTCATGGGCTAGTTTGGAGGCGCCTTTTACTTTGGCTAACCTACCCGCAGGAATAGGTGCATATTTTCTCTCTGATGTAGCGGGAGGCTGGCGCACTACAAAAGGAATGGTAAATTTAGCTTATGAGGCCCCACTGGGAGCACGGGCAAGGTACGATCACCTCCGAGCAGGCTTTGGCGTAGGATTTGTCCAGCGTACTGTAGAACCAAATGATCTATACTACGAGGATCAGTTTGATGGCAGGAGCTTTAGCCGCCCTACCACAGAAAATTTTTCCCAAACTTCTCTATGGCATGCAGACTATAGTGTAGGTTTATTATACTATCGCACACAAAAGGTACCAGGGAATGTAGAGCTCTGCCCTTTTGGCGGATTTGCCGTAGCTCAGCTAAATAGGCCTGCTGTAGGTCTCCTTGTGCGTCGGGCAGAAAGACTCTCTCTATTTTGGACAGGCTATGGGGGTGCGCGCCTTTTCACTCGTACCCCATTTGAGTTCATCGCTAGCTTTTTATACGCTCGCTCTAATCAGAGCCAATGGATAGGGGGCAGCCTCTTGACCGAATTTGTGATTTACGAGGGGGGGTACTGGTTCACGCGTCCAGCAGGCTCCATCCTGGCAGGAGTTTCTTTGCGTGCACGGGATCAATACGCTTTGGTAGCAGGTTTTACCCTGCAGAAAGGCTTAGCCGCTGGCTTAGCTTACAGTCTGCTTACTCGGCGAGCTACTACCCCTACGACCTTTGGAGGGCTTCAAGTGATGATGCAGTATCAGTTAGGTTACTCCTATAAAGAGCGAGGGATAGTTTATCCTTTTCCGATCTGGTGATATGGCACGGGAAATGGCGGTAGTCTTGGCTTACATGCGCCCTGAGGGAAAAAAACAGCATATAGCCTTAGAGAAATGGGCATGGATACTCATGGGAGGAGCAGCAATAATAGGCCTCATAGGCTTAGGAGGTATTTTATGGGTATTGCCAGCTTGGAGCGGAGCGGGAGTAGGAGGCTTATGGGTAGCTCTCATGGGGTTAGGCATGTGGGGGTTATGGCGGCTGTGGCGAGAAACCCAGCGTTATAGAGAGACGGTACAGGTCCAGGCCCGAGAAGAAATCCTGCGAGTAGAGGGCAGATATAAAGCCTTAGTCCAGTATGCTTCAGAAATATTCATGATTTTATCTAAGGATGCTAAGATACTTTTCGTTAGTCCTTCTGTAAGCAGAGTATTAGGTTATACACCTGCTCAACTTGAGGGCACCTTACTGAAAGAGTACTTACATTCTGAGGATGCACCACTGGTAGAGACAGCTTTGGCGAGGCAGAGTTCTGCTTTCTTTACGGTAAGACTTCAACATAGAGAAGGAATGTGGAGATACTATGAGGCTGTAGGACAGCCTCTCTTCTCAGATGCCATGATTGGGGGGTACCTTATCACCTTGCGCGATGTATCAGACAGAAAGCGTGAAGAAGAACAGCGACGCGAAAAAGAGGCGGCCGCTTTGCGCTTAGCAGTGGAGAGAGAAAGAGCCGAGTATGAAAAGAGCTTGATTGAGCAGAGCAAGAGGCAGTTAGAGGAAGCCTATAAAATAATAGAGCAAAAAAACAAGGAAATAGAAGAGAGTCTTCAATATGCTGCACGCATTCAACAAGGCATGATAGCCCCTCCTGCCCAGCTCCGTCGTTATTTTCCCCAGAGTTTTATTCTTTGGCTTCCACGAGATGTGGTAAGCGGGGATTTTTACTGGTTTCTCCCCTTAGAGGATAGGACCTACTTAGCTGTAGCTGATTGTACGGGGCATGGGGTTCCCGGAGCACTAATGACTATGATTTCCTCAGCTATTCTTACCCAAGCCGTATTAGGAGAGGGTTTGCGAGACCCTGACCAAATCCTTGCTAGGGTACATCAACTCATGCGCAGAGCCCTCCGACAAGATGTGGAAGGGTCAAAATCTCAAGACGGCATGGATATTGCGCTTATAGCTTACGAGTTTTCCACAAAAAAAATCTATTATGCTGGAGCAAACCGTCCTCTCTGGTTAGTACAGCCAGGAGCCTCAGAACTTATTGAGATCAAAGCAGATAGAAAAGGCATAGGGGGTGCTATGGCACCCCCAGAACACTTTTTCACCCTTCATATATTAGAGCCCCCCAAGGGAAGCTGGATATATGCTTCGTCCGACGGTTACCAAGACCAGTTCAGCAAAGAAGGACGTAAGTACATGAGCAAACGCTTCAAGCATTTCATCTACCAGATTTCCTCCTTATCATGGGAAGCACAACTAGAAGCTCTGCGCACAGAATTAGAGGCATGGAAAGGTACAACTCCCCAGACAGATGATATTCTCGTCGCAGGTTTCCAGATTCAAAGCCCATAGCCATTTCGTAAGTTTGCTCCATGGAGCCTGTGCTCTTATGCACCCCTAATTTTAGCGAGGGTAGGAAAGAGGACAGCATTCGGGCTATAATAAACGCAGTTCAAGAGATAAAGGGTGTGAAGGTAATGGCTGTGGACAAGGGTACCACACTAAATCGCACCGTAATAGCTTTCGGAGGGGAACCCGAAAGTGTATTTCAAGCTGCTAAGGTGCTTTATGAGGTGGCTCTTAAGCTCATAGATATGCGTCAGCATAAGGGATCCCATCCCAGAATCGGCGCTGTAGATGTATGCCCTTTCACGCCTTATAGAGGGATAGACAAAAACTGGCTTAAGGCGCAAGTGGAGCGCTTCGCCCAAGAAATAGCTGATCTTTTTCGTTTGCCTGTGTATCTTTATGCAGACTCAGCCCGCACAGAAGAAAGAAAGCTACTTCCAGCGATTCGCAAAGGAGGCTATGAAAAATTAGCCGAAAAACTCAAAGACCCTGGGTGGACGCCAGATTTCGGTCCGATTGTCCCAAACTCTCGGGGAGGTGCTACTGTGATAGGTGTGCGCGATTTTATTGCAGCCCTCAACCTTACACTAACTACCCGTTCTGAAACAGTGGCAGAACGAATCGCTCTCAAGATTAGACAAAGCAACGGCGGTCTCCCTCACGTGCAAGCGAAAGGATGGTTTTTACCAGAGTTAGGCTTTGCGCAAGTAAGTGTGAATATCATAAACCTCCGTGAGATGCCTTTACACAGAGTATTTGAAGCAGTGGATGAAGAGGCTCGTAAGCAGGGAGTTCGCATAACCGAAACAGAGATTGTAGGGATTCTCCCTGAGTGGGCTCTCTTAGAGGCGGCTCACTATTTCTTGGAGCGAGCTGGGGATAGCCCTCACGACCTCACCCCCAAGGAAATGATAGACATGGCTGCCCGCTCCCTCATGCTTAGGAATTTTCGCCCTGAAGAAAGGATACCAGAGTGGATTTTCGGACCTGCGGAATTGGGTCCAGACCTAAGTGAAATCTCTCTCCGAGAGCTCGTTTGGAAGTTAGCCCAGGGAGAGAATGGTGTTCCTTTCTTTGTGCCTGTGATAATTCAAGCTACACTTGCTCTAAGTATGGCTTCTCGTATTGCAGCAGGGCTTCCAGCTCGACATGCCTTCACTCATGCAGAATACATGCAGCTTCTTCAAGACACCCTCCTAGTTTTACAAGGTGCTACTTGCAACATAGATCAACTAAAGACCCTTAGCAAGAAGGTCCTACGCGGCTTCGCTCTACTGCGTCAGATTAGTGAAGTGCTCTCAGCTGATAGAAAAGAATTACTTTTAGTAATTGCAGAAATCTTCAGTGGGGCTGTGGAAAGCATAGCCGCCGCCTACGCAAGCTTCCAAAAGGACCAGCCCGAAATAGCTCAAGAGAGACATGACATTGAGCTACAAGGACGCTTCTTCCGAGAAGAAATTGTCAATCGCCTAAAAATATGAAACTTACCGTGGAGCAGATCGCCCAAGAAGTTCAAGCCGAGCGAATTGAAGGTTCTACAGAAAGGATACTCACAGGCTTTGCAAGTCTTAGAGAGGCTACCGAGGAGGATATTTCCTTTTATGCTGATGCCCGGTATGAGCAAGATTTGTACAGAACCA
>JANXCJ010000093.1 GCA_025060275.1 Bacteroidia bacterium
GGCTTGGATAAGCTTTTCCAGCTGAGTGGGAGAAGTGCGTAGGGAATCGGCCCGAGTGCCTCTTCCATGGGGAGAAGCATAGAGCCATTCTGCTCTAAGGCGCTCAATAGGCCTGCGCCGAGAAGGTAAAGCAGGCCAGGCATCTCGTACTAAGGGCTGCACCTGGTGAAGGGCCAAAATGGTACCAATTCCCTCATAGTAGCGTCTCACATAGGGGATATACGCTAACCCCTGTGCACCTTTGATTATAACCGAATGCAACATATCTCAGAAAAAATGTCCCTACCTAAAAGTTGAGCAAGGTAATAAATCCATGCAGGAGATAACTCTATCCCAGAATAACCCTGATAGAAGTACGGAGATTATTAGGGACCCGCTTATGAAAGGGCTTGCTGCATAAGCGGTAAAGCCCTGCTAACACCTTTTAGCAGAACCCTACTAAAACTCTCTTAGAAAATACGAGAAGCCACAATTTAGGCAGTTCAGCTCTAACGGGGTAAGTAACATATTCGGCATGAATAAAAATCTCAATAGTACAGCATGGGAGAATAAGCTGCTGCTTTCCGGAAGAATTTTAGTCCTTTAGCTGCCTTATCTGGGCTGTCCATATCGCAGCTTAGAATTCCAACCTCATATACTCCCTACTCACCCCTCCAGTTTATTTTATACTCGGGACAGCAGAAAAATATTGCCTGCCTGCTACGACGACGCAAGCCAAAAGCCCTTTATGATAAAGTGGAGAGGAGATTAGGGGGGAGATGTTTTAGGTAGGTTTAGATAGCTCTATATACAAGTATTACTACTACTCATAACGCTCCACATGTATCCGAAAAGGACCTATTAGGAGCCACAATGAGACGCCCTTAAGCCGCTATCCTCTGGTGGGTCCAAGAAACTGCACCTCCATGAAACCTAACCCTGACGGGATAAACCTCTAAATGCCTTTCCTGTAGGACAAGAACCTCCAATTCCCCTCATACTTACACAAAGGTGAGGCCCCTTGATAGCGGGGTAAATTTTCTTGCCAGCATTAAGGAGGGGCATTTTGCCAACCCCTACACCGCATGTTAGGGAGCCTAATGCTGCCTCACAGAAAGTAAATAACTATTAGGGAATAACTGCTAGTCGCAGGGTTACTCTCTCCTCCCCATCCCGAGAATGGACTTGCACCACATACACACCTGCGGCCCAGTTAGTCGTGGGAATAATGATAGACTCGGCAAAATCAGCACTGAATACTTTTTCACCTGTCAGGCTTAAGATTTCTACTCTCCAGTCCCCTGGTGTCTCTACCTTCAAGTGAGCTACATCATGAGTTGGGTTAGGTGAGAGGGAAACTTGAAGAGAAGATTTCTCCTCATGTATTAGACTTGAAACAAATCTACCCCCCAAAACAGGCAGCTCAATATAAGACAACTGGGAAGGAGAAGAGTAGATTCGCTGAATATTTCTGCGAGGGTACATAGTCACCCCCCGAAATACATACGGATAATCTCCCACAGGCCTGCGACGATAAAATTCCCTTGGCATGAGAGGTACATTCGGACAAGCTTGATAACGAGCCCAATTGGTACCGCTCAACAGAACTTTTATCCGATGCCCCTTACCCCAGCAGTATGCGATAGGAAGCATCCGAAAACGCCACTTATATACACTATCCGCTACAATATTATACCACGGCTTAGAGGTATCCTCTTCCCCATCTGCCCAACTTTCTGCATACTCCCGCGCTCTGGCGTTACACGCACCCTCAAACACAAAATACTCCCTACCATCTGGATATACATCCAACACTCGCACAATTATATCTCCATTCGCAGAGTCAGGAAAAGCTCCCCATAAAGGCTTGAGAGCAGCATACAGCTGCACTACAGGAAATCCCGCTATGCAGAGCGACTCAGGTATCACATCAGAAGTGTAGCTAATGAGATCACTGTAGTAGTTTCCATCTACTAAGAATCTTGCTGGACGATCCAGCACAATAGAGCGATATTGTGGATCCGCAAAGTCCATCTGGCCTTGGCTTAGCCGCTGCCTATCAGGTGTATAGACAGCCATATTAGAGCCTCCGTGGGTTGGCACAGGGTCATCAGGATCAGAGACAAACCCCCGGACAGCTTCTGTACGAGTTGGAGAATGCTCGCTAAGCCTACCATCCCCATGCAAGTAAAGTCTCAGACGGGGCAAATTGGGAGGCGGAAATGTATCGGCATGATACCAGTAGTTACCGAGGTTCCGATTGAGAGAGTCTGCCACAGGACCTACTACATAGAAGCGTACGGGCTTTATCCCATTAGAAACTGTAGCGTCAAACTCATACGAGGGAGGCGTAGCCACTTCTCCCGTAGTAGTATCACCTAAGAGAGAGCGGCCGAGGGCTGGAATACTAATCTGCTGATAAATAGGAGGGTTATTGCCCACTTTCACTTCTATAGGAAAGTTTGACAGCCCTTGCGTCCCGTTTATAAAATTAAAGAAGGTATAATAGTCCGTGCGAAAAGTATCGGCAGGTACACGTACATAAATGTCCCCAAATGCAGAGTTGCCTAAGTATTGCCATGCAGTGTCAGGCGGCAGTTGAAAAGTAGGCGTGCCTAAGAAATAGCGGAACCAACCCACTACCTCTGAAGTTACGAGCCTAATAGCGGACCTTCCATCTAGCCTATTCAAGTCAGGAATGTTGAACTCATCTACCACATTAGATGGGTACCTATGATCCCTTCCATCAGGCAGAATTCTCATATCCCCCGTGCTACGAGTGCCTATAGTACCATGAGCCCAAGGTCCAATAACGAGCTTGAGATACTTTCTAATAGAGGGAGGTGTGTACTTCATCTGATACTGCCAAGTTTGAATTTGTCCATCTATAAACTCATCCCACCATCCTGTAAGGTGGTATGTAGGTACTTTCATATTCTCATATCGGCTTCTGGATCCTTGCCAGCGCGGATTACCATTTTCATCCAGTGTGGCATGGCTAATGTCCATTACCGCTCGTCCGGGGGAATTCGGATAATGCACCCCATTCAGGGTGCTGAAAAAGTCTATACATGCCTCAGCCGCTTGCATAGGGGTTTGTATCTGCGGACCATAGTCTGCTAAAGTATGGACATCGTCATAGGGATTTGCAGGAGCATTCGTCCATCTACTATAGAATTCCACCTGGCTACGCACCCATCCATCTACAATCCTCTCACGAAACACTCCATTATGATGACCTGTACTGTGATAATATTCTCCCGTGGCTACGATAGGAAAGAGACACTTGAGACCGGGGGCATTAGGGTCTATAGGATGAGCAGCAGCTAACTGAAGCTGTGTATTGCCCAGAGCAGAACCGCCAAACATACCCACTTTTCCATTACAACGAAGGCGATCCGAAGAGGTTATTTGCCCGTCCCTATCACTATCATAACGCAGCTGAGTAAGTATCCACTGATAAGTATCCCATCCATCTTCATGGAGATTCGCTTCTTTGGTAAGAGTAATATCTAAGGGATGCCCTGCATTAGGCCCCAGATGTTGTACATAGGCTGTTTTCTCCCAGCTATCACTATACATGGGTAAATAGACGCCTCCAGAACGGTATCGTCCCCGCATATCTTGCTCTATTCCCGCATATCCCAATAGTGCATACCCCCTGCTCAATTCCGTATTTCCTTTGTTATAAGGTGTACGCGTATATACGACTGGCAGGGCATAAGGATCGGGCTGATTTGGATACACGAAGTACTGCGTACCTGGATAAGCAAAGCGGATTCGCCTCCTTCCTAATCCATACTGAGACAAGTCTACCTCCGTAGCAGCTGTATCGGAAAAAATCGGCAAGTTCACACTAGTGGCAAGCTGCACACCGTCCCGCATTGGTACCATGTACTCCGTATGCTGAACAAGGTCACTCAAGTCATCCAGGATTCCATTAGGTTGCTGTGCCCATGCTACTATACATAGCAGGCTTAGGTAATAAGCCATCTGCATACCACAAATATAGAGAAATCCCTGTTAGCTCTTAACCGCTATTTTACATCCGAAAATAATAAGATGACCCTCAGGGTATGTGTGGAAAAAGCGCGGGTATAGATTTTCTCTCTACATTTGTTTCAGATATGGCTCTTGCTTCCTCAGTTTCTGCACGAGAAGCAATATGGGGACATTTTGGTGTGTCCTCTCAAAATCCCGGCGCATACACAGGGCGAGAAAGCATAATAGAGGAAAAAGAGCGCCTCTACGCTAATCTTTCTCCAGTAGATGGGCTGCCTCTACCCACAGTTCAGCGAGCTTCCCCTCATGTATATGACTTAGTAGTGAGAAAGGCACAAGAGGCTTTTCTCTACTGGCGTACCCTCCCTGCTCCTAAGAGAGGCGAGGTCATAAGACACTTTGGAGAGAAGGTTCGCCAACACAAAGAAGCATTGGCCCGTCTCATAAGCTATGAGATAGGGAAAACCTACCAAGAGTCGTTAGGGGAGGTGCAGGAGGTAATTGATATGTGTGATTTCGCTGTGGGCCTCTCCCGCCAATTATATGGACTCACAATGGCCTCTGAGCGTCCCAATCACCGTCTTTACGAGCAGTGGCATCCTTTGGGAATAGTGGGTATTATCACAGCCTTTAACTTCCCTATAGCTGTCTGGGCATGGAATGCAACAATCGCAGCAGTATGTGGAGATACGACCATATGGAAGCCTAGTGAGAAAGCCCCCCTCTCAGCCATCGCCATATTTTCTCTTTTGAGAGAGACTATTCAAGAGCTAGACCTACCCGAGGGTGTCTTCAACCTCGTTATTGGGGATGCAGAGATAGGTCAGCAAATGGCATGCGACTCTCGCCTCCCCCTTATTTCAGCGACAGGCTCCGTGCGTATGGGCAAATCGGTAGCCCAACAAGTAGCCAAACGACTAGGTAGAACCCTATTAGAGTTAGGGGGCAATAATGCTGTCATTATTACCCCACACGCAAATATGGATTTAGCATTGAGAGCCGTAACTTTTGCAGCCTTAGGTACTTCGGGACAGCGCTGTACTACTCTTCGTCGCTTGATTCTCCATGAGTCTATCTACCAATCCTTCATAGAGCGTCTCATAAATGTCTATACACAAGCCTCTCAAAAGATAGGTAATCCCTTAGACCCTTATACTCTTATCGGTCCCTTAGTAGATAAGCATGCTGTGCAGCTTATGCAGGAGGCCCTCAAAGAAGTGCAAGAGCAAGGAGGAAAAGTCCTTTTTGGCGGAGAGGTTCTCCAAGGTCCAGGATATGAAAGTGGCTGTTATGTCAAGCCTGCTATCGTATCTGCAGAAAATCACTGGCCTATCGTCCAAAGAGAAACATTTGCTCCGATCTTGTATGTAATAAAATACAAAACCTTGGAGGAGGCTATCTCCTTGCAAAACAGCGTACCCCAGGGGCTCTCTTCTAGCATATTTACCGATAGTCTCCGGGAAGCAGAAATATTTCTTAGCGCCAGCGGTTCAGACTGTGGAATAGCCAACGTAAATATAGGACCCTCTGGTGCTGAAATAGGTGGAGCTTTTGGTGGTGAAAAAGAAACTGGAGGCGGGAGAGAAGCTGGCTCAGACGCATGGAAGGCTTACATGCGCAGACAAACCGTAACTATCAACTACGGTACGGACTTGCCCCTGGCCCAAGGCATTCGATTTGACTTGTGATAAATGGGAAAAAGGTCGTAATCGTTTTACCTGCCTACAATGCTGCTAATACCTTAGAAAAAACCCTTTCGGAGATAGACCGCCAAATAGTAGATGAAGTAGTATTAGTAGATGATGCAAGTGCTGATAATACTGTAGAAGTGGCTCGCAAATTAGGCATTCAGCACGTCATCGTGCATGAAAGGAATAAAGGCTATGGTGCCAACCAGAAAACCTGCTACACTTATGCTCTTCAGCTTGGGGCTGATATTATTATCATGCTTCATCCAGATTATCAATACACTCCTAAACTGCTTCCTGCGATGGCCCACCTAATAGCTTCTGGAATATATCCTGTCGTACTTGGCTCTCGCATACTGGGAGGGCGCCCTCTGCAAGGCGGCATGCCCCTATACAAGTACATCGCCAATCGTCTCCTCACAGCATTTCAAAACGTATTCCTGAATGCTAAACTCTCTGAGTATCATACAGGTTATAGAGCCTACAGTCGTGAAGTACTGGAAAGCCTCCCCTGGCAGTATAACAGCGATGACTTCATCTTTGATAATGAATTCCTATCTCAAGTAATCTTTGCAGGATACCCCATCGGCGAAATCTCCTGCCCTACACGCTATTTTCCCGAAGCCTCATCTATAAATCTCTGGAGAAGTATAAAATACGGTCTGGGGGTTATTAGAGTTACTTTACAACACATAATTGGAAAATGTGGCATATTTCTTCACAGGAGGTATAAGGAGATTAGGAAACCTCAGCCCCAGGATTAGGTAGAACACGTTCTCTAGACCCCACATGCCCCCTCTTGCTTTCAAGAATACCTAAATTTTACGCCCAAGAAAGTACTTTTGCTTATGCAGAGCCCTCGCAAGGGATTCCTGAATAAGGCTTGGAGCTTTACTAAAGACTTTCTTTTATGCCCAGGAAAGATGGAGAACCCTCTCAACACAGGCTATACCAAAAACCACCTGAACAACTATAGAAGCCTCTGCATAAGCAAATGAGAATATGAGTCTCTGGAGCTGGATACTTTGGGGGCAAATACTTATTCGGGGCGCATGGTTGCACCGAGGCGATGGTAGTTTATGCGTACAAGCAGATGTACTTATACAAGGGGATAGTATTGCAGCGATAGGTCCTGTACTGTCAGCGCTACCTCATTTTCAGGTAATAGAAGCAAGAGGAATGCACCTCTATCCTGCTCTTATTAGTTTGGGCACGCCAGTAGGCCTCATTGAAATTGAAGCTGTCCGTGCCACGAGAGACCATATAGAAGTAGGAGATTTTACACCAGAGGTAGAGGCATATACAGCCTTCAATGTAGACTCAAAAATACTCTCTACACTGATTGCGGTAGGTATAGTCTATGTAGAGTCTACTCCCCAGGGAGGGCTTATTGCAGGTCAATCAGCCCTTATGAAGGTAGTGGGACGAACTAAGGAAGAGGCAGTAGTACTTCCGATAGCGGCTCTTCATCTCTATCCCCCTACCCAACGCCCTAATCCCTATGCACCTTACGAAGAGCAAAAGAAACAAGCAGAAAAGGCTAAAGCTGCATGGAATAAGATAGACTCCTATTTACAGAAAGCAGCACGCTGGTGTGCAGGAGACTCAGGAGAGCAGAATATCTCTTTTCGGGCGTTATGCCCTTACCTCAGCCGAAAAGCCCCTGTAGTATGGCACGTAGATAATGCGGAAGATATAGAGTCCGCCATCCGCCTCTCCCAGAAGTGGGGGCTTCGCAGTGCCATCGCCGGCGGCGCAGAGGCTACTCGGGTTCTTCCTCTCCTCAAGGAGAGCAGCATGCCTATCATATTACAACGAACTCATCGACTACCTCATACAGAAGATGCTCCCATAGCAGAGAGCTTTATGCTGCCTAAGATATTGAGAGACAGCGGCATAACAGTAATCCTTTCTCATGAGAGCTTCTGGAACCAACGCAACCTCCCCTACAACGCAGGAACCGCAGTAGCCTATGGAGTTCCAGCAGAGGAAGCACTTGCCATGATTACACGAGAGCCGGCTCGCTGGTTAGGGCTGACCCGATTAGGACAAATCGCGCAAGGCTACCAA
>JANXCJ010000094.1 GCA_025060275.1 Bacteroidia bacterium
AGGCAGCTCGCTTGATCTGCTCTCTTCTCTGAACAGACTTGGGAAGAAAATACATTCGGTTACGAACTTCTCTCGCAATTCCTAGACGATCGAACTTTCGCTTGTATCGGCGAAGCATTTTTTCTAAGTTTTCTCCCTCTTGAGGCTCTATAACTATCATGGAGCAAATATACTAGAAAATCCAGAATATGTTGTCACCGCAGTAGGGTTACAGTACCTGCACGTTCCGTAGAAGAACCATCAATAAAGGTAACACGGACTACAAAAGTGTAAACTCCTTCTAAGGCATTTTCTCCCCTCCAAGGTCCTTCACCTTGATAGAGGAGCTTCCCCCACCTATCATAAATGCGCATCTCCAACCGCTGGATACCAGTTCCTTGTGGCGTCCAGACATCATTAATACCATCATTATTTGGGGTAAAAGCAGTGGGTATTACCAGCTGGCGTTCGCCTAAAATGACCACTTCTATGGTGAGAGTGTCCCTGCATTCCCCTACACTACCTATTACAGTCAGCGTGTAATGACCTGGAGGGTAGGTGTGAGAAATAGTAGTATCTTGAGTAATTTCCTGCATGCCATCACCGAAAATCCATAGGAAGGTGGTGGAGTTATTAGCGGGTGTGATGTGGCTGATGGTAAATGTGAGGTTGACAGGTCCTTCAGGGGCAGGTTGCAGGGGGGGTGCAGAGCTAATCCCCATTAGGATAGGGGTAGGATCGCCTTGCACATTCACAGTGGCAGGTGAGGAGGTACATTCCCCTACGCGATATATAACACTATAGGTTTGATCTGCTGTGGGTCCCGATAGCACAAGGGTGCCCCCTGTCCCTACTGAGTCTCCATTAGCATTATACCATATAAACTCACCTCCCGGAGTGCCAGAAAGAAGTTCCGCTCTTAGAAAGAGCGGAAAACACCCTCTCGCTCCTTGGGCTTGTATTGTGGGCGGAGAAATGACCTCAATATCTTTCTCCACGGGTCCTATCCAGCCGCAGCATTGAGTGAGCACCCGGAGGCGAATTGTATAGCGTCCGATTTGAGGAACCGTAAATCTGAATGTATCTTGATTGCCTTGCGCTATTACTTGTCCAGCGCTGATCGCTTCCCATTCATAAGCAAGGGCATATCTTTCGGAACTCACTGCCCAAACTTCCTGAGAGCAAAAAGTATCTGAAGGTACGAGGATACGAAGATTTATAGCTGCTTGGCTGATGAGAATAGTCCAGAAGCTTGGATAGAGATGTCCTTGGAAGGTGATATCCTTAGCGCCAGAGGTGAGATACTGTGAAGTTCCATTATTTCCCGGCAAGGAGGGAGGGTTTGCTCCTGCTCCTAAATCCGTGAACGCACCTGCTACGGAGGCAGAAAAGTTGATATTTGTTTGAGTACAGTGTGTTGTTCCGACGGTGATGGGAGGCTGAGCAGAGAGATTGAAGGAAATATCTGTTATGACAGGTGGGTTACCGGGAGCCACTTGTAGGAGTAATTGAGATTGGCCAGGCTGTCCATTGCCTCCCCGTCCTCCATTGCCTCCACGCCCGCCATTACCTCCTTTGCCTCCATTTCCCATGTTACATCCGCCATCGGAAGCAATGCATGGACCAGCTCCTTGCCCACCTGCCCCTCCGATGCCACCTATTCCTCCCTGTCCGCCTGCCCCTGCACTCCCAGCACTTAGGTAGCACTGTATCCAGGCGGTACTTGTGCCATTATTTACTAATACGACTGCATAGCTACTTCCACCTCCTGCTCCTCCTTCTCCTCCCGTACCTCCTTCTCCACCGCCTCCTCCGCCACCCCCTCCTGCTCCGATTGTAGGGCAGGCAGGAGGAACTACATTAACTCCTCCTCCGCCGCCTCCACCACCACCTCCTCCACTGCCATGTGTGCCATCTTCGCCACGCTCTCCTAAGCTACCCGCGCGCCAAAAACCCTCAAATAGCTGGCCAGCGGTACCGTCAGCTCCATCCCTTCCATCTTGTCCATCTCTGCCATTTTCACCATCCCCGCCTGCATTTTGAGGAATATTAGGAGGCAAAGGCACCTGTGTGCATATACAGTTGCCTCCACCTATTAGCCCAGCTGAGCATGGAAACCCTCCTGTACCTCCATCCCCCCCTAAATTGCCTTGTCCATTTTGTCCATTCTGCCCACTTCCCATGAACTGACTGTCTCCTCCTCTGCCTCCATCATTCCCCACGGGACTACTACCTCCTGTACCCCCCGCTCCTGCACTAGGTGGAGGGGGTGTACCTAAAGGAGGGGTACAAATACCAAAAGTCGGAGTCGCAGCGGCTCCCCTACCCCCGCAGCTTCCGTTACCCCCAGCACGCCCATTTCTTCCTGGAGAACCCGACATGCCTGCTGAGGCATTTCCGGTGATTATTTGACATCGTGTTATCTGGTATTCACTGCATCCGCGTAGATAAGCGCCATATACCGAAATACCACGCCCCTCCGCACAAGCCCTTTGAGCTGGGGGGGCATTCTCCACCTCAATCGTGAGGTCTTGGAGCCTGAAAGACCTTGCCCCATGTATCTGTAGAGCTACTAAGCGAGGAAATCGCGTTTCGCATCCCTCTATGTTCTGAGCAGTGCGACGAAGGACAGTTCGACCCGGCTCAGAGCGCTTAATCCAGCCGTTATTGGGATCATACCCTCCTTCTAATATTATGCTGTCCGTAATTGCTGTTAGTGGGTGATCTAGCAGGTAAATACCTTCAGCTAACTTTATAAGTCCAGCCCTACACTGAATACGCCGTAATGCGGCTTCTAATGTAGTGGGTGCGGTCTCTGTGCCGGGTGCATTCGGATCTCCATTAGGTGTAACATGTTGAACTAAACATGAACCTTCAAGCTGACTCGCTTCTATGACCTCTATGGAAAAACTATCACTTGCACAGCCTAAGGCACTTTTATAGCGTACCACATGGCGTCCCACTTGAAATTCTAATGGCACTGTCAGAGGTATCCATGTGTTTCCATCCCATTCCTCCCAAGTTCCTCCCATTACAGAAGCAAGCCCTGTAAGCTCTACTTTGCGACCTCTACACGTATATACCTGACGTGGAGTTATTTCAGCTCTCGGGATAGGATGCACTTGCACGCTGTCTGTGATTGAATAAGTACAGCTTCCCGCAGTAATTGTGAGAGTGTAGAAGTACCAAAAAGGTGCTTCAAAGTCAGGAGGGGTCGGCGGAGTGTGGGTTGTCGTAAGAGTTGTAGCGCCGGTACTCCAGCTCACTATTGCACCCTGAGGAAGCCCACCCGCCATTTGTCCTGTAAGCTGTACAACAGCACCCGCACATACCTGACGCGGAGAGACACTTATGCTAAGGCTCCCTAATAATGATATTTGTATTGACTGATTAGGCGCAGCAAAATTCCCACACTTATCCGCGACCGTGTTTCCGTCTGTCCCATTCTGAAGGGTAATGGTGTAATTCCCCCCAGGCACAACCCCTCCTATTTCTATAAATACCTCATACGAAAAACTTCCTGTCCCTATGCAGCCTGCACTAGTAGGCGTCAGACTGCCAGATATAAGAAAATCAGAACCGTTAGATGCTACTGTATTGCAGGCGATAGGCTCACTGAAACGTAAGATAATTCGGTTAGGATTACTACAATCCTGCCGTGCAGAAACTAAAACAGGGGGACTATTGTCAAATATATTTGCACTACCTGTGAAGTTTATAGTGAAACCTGTCTGGTCACGCGTATAATTGTCTAAGACAAGTACGAAAGTTTGTCCTGTGGTTACATTCAATCCTGGCATGAAGGGTGGTTCGCTGGCACTATAACTGAGGGGATTAGGATCAGTAGTATTAGGGTCCAAACCTGTGTTGCCATTATCAGCAGAGAAATTACATCTAATAGGCTGAGTATTACCTACTATACTACAGGAGCTATTCGTAATATCCCATAAAGCAAAGTCATAGTCGTAGGTTGTATTAATGGTAAAGCCGAAAGTTCCGCCCTGCTGGACTGTAAAAATGAACCATATCGTTTTCTGTTCATTGTTTAGAAGGCATGTGTTATTCAAAAGTTCTTGGGTTTGACCAAAATCAGGGGGAGAATTGGTGTAAGTATAGCTTTGTTGGCAGACGGGGATAGCATTTATGCAATCTGACTCGGGGAGAGATTGTGCCCACATCCAGCCTAGAAGGCCCCAGATAAACCAATGCATAAATCACAAAAATAGTGAGTTAACGATGAATGAAGGGTAGAACCGAAAAAGGTGGTTTATCCGAAATCTCTGCTTCTGAAATAGAGGTGATCCTACGGACCACGAAGCGCCAGGTAAGGAGACCATGTTCATATTGCTCTATGAGTAGGGGAATGCCTCTACGAAAGTGACGGGCTACTGCTCCTATGCGGTCTGCCTCTAAGTATTTTTCCCACTTGTTCCATTCAAAGGGTAAAGCCTGAGTCCATATTACTCTTATCCTGAGGTTTGGATAGAGTAGGTCCCATTCTTCAGCCGGGTAGCCTTCTGGAGAGGTAGAGGTTTCCTTGCGTATAGCATGCTGGAGCTCTAGAGGGGAAGCCATTTCAGGCTGCACAGCATATGCTTTCTTTTCGTTTTTGTCTATCAGGTAAGCTTGTGTAGGAGTAAATAAATACTGAATGGCATAAGATTTCTCCTTGTGGGAGCCTTCCAATTCATAGATGAGCGCTTTATGGGACAAATAAAGGATGACAGAAGAGGGTTTCAAGGTATCTCGGTGAGGGTAAGATATGGTAGCCTCTATCCTGAATTGCGCCCATAGCGTGGAGAAGCCTATAAGCCATTTTTTCACTTTTCTCATGGGCCGATTCGTCCTCTGATGAGCCCGGTAAGATAATTACTGTCAGGGTATGGAATGAGTGTTGCCCCCCCTATCCTCCGGACAGCATACCCAGCCCCTCCGCCGGACTGGAGTATAATATTCCCCGGCGGGTAACATCCCAGTGAGAAAGGCACAGAAGGACCTATGGCAGGACGAACACGCCCATCTATACAGACGCGGACAAATCCTTCACGACCAGGATAACCATAGTCTCCACCTTTGCCACCGTACCCTTCAGGACGCACCGTAACATCTACATCCGCAACCCCCAAGCTTACCGTGTATGTCCACACTAAGGTGAGAAGGCCTCCTTGTCCCCCTGTAGCTGTCAAGCCACCCGTTGCATCCTGCCCTGGAGCGAAGTAACCAATGGTGAAGTTACCGCTGGGACGTCCGCCAGTACCTAATTGGGCACCTCCTCCACCACCAGCACTTATGCCGATTGTAAGATTTCCTACAATTGGTATATTAAAGTTTTGCTCTACACCCACAGAGGCACCTCCACCTCCTCCGCCAAAAATATGTCCATTTCTTAGGTAAAGGTAAGTTCTCACTGTAATGTGCATAGCATCTCCTCCGGGCGCCCCAGGAAGACTGTAATTAGGCAAAGGAGCACCACTTGCCCCATCTCCGCCCTTACCTAAAAAGGCTCCTTCGTGTAAGATAGCCACGACTGATTGTGGATGAAGATTTCCTGTAGTGAAAGCTGGAAGAGCCGTCTGAGTGGCTGTGATTTCTACGCCTGGGTGAGTATGAACTACCACGCATACAGGTTGTGCTGTGGGAATCTGGGGGTTGGCCAAGGTTAAGTTATAATCGCTAGTGCTATTCACGATATTAACCTGATAGCATGGCTCTATGGTAAGAGTATAAATGACATTCTTTATAGTATTTCCGCACACAGCTTGAATAACTATAGGGTAAGTGCCTGCAGGTGCTAAAGGCTCTACTTCAATCTCAAGAGTTGCAGAACCAGAGCCCGTGAGAATAGGAGGCGAAAAAACAGAATTAGTGTAAGGAGGTAATGTAGAATAAACCTGCAAAGCTATGGGCTGGGGTGTACCTGCTAGCTGAGTGAGCGTAATCGTAGCTTGAACTGCCTGATTGTTCACATGATCTATTATACCAGAGGGCGGATTGATGGAAAGAGAAAAATTGCAGTCATCACAGCCTTCTGCATAAGCAGGGAGCCAACATCTTCCGTTGAAGTATTCTATTACACTATCTTGCACATTGAAGATTATAAGACCCCAAGGGGGGTTTTGAATGGCATCTCGTTGGGCTCGGGTAAGCCGAGGCACTAAGAGACCTTTTCGGTTACTTTCTAAGTGAAGAATAGCCGCGGAGTCAGGCTGCAATATTCCTATTCCCACTCCTTGAGACCAGAGAAGCCCTGTACCTACAAGCCCTAAAAATATGCCTCTCATCAGACCCGAAAATAGGATTTTACCAGATTTTGAGACCTTATTTTGCTGCTTTCCATGGAATTTCCTCTGCTGCTACCTTGTAGGTAATATGCCGTCCTAGAACAAATAACCAGTCACTGAGACGATTAAGATATTCAAGGAAAATAGGAGAAACTGGCTCAATCGCATGGAGCCTCACGAGATGCCGTTCAGCTCTTCGGCATATAGTCCGAGCTATGTGCGCCCATGCCTCTGGTATACAACTTCCTGGCAGAATAAAATTCCGCATGGGTGGGATTTCAGCCTGACGACGATCTATGTCTGCTTCCAGGGCTTTCGTCTCCGAGTCTGAGAAGGTAGGGAGAGGTATGGGTATTTCTGAGCGTCCTGCAGCTAAGTGAGAGCCTATTGTGAAAAGCTGAGATTGAATGCGGCGAATCCACTGTCGGTCTTCTACATCCACTACCTGAGCAAGCATGCCGAGTGTAGCGTTCAGCTCATCTATCGTACCATAGGCTTCTATTCGGGCGTCTGCTTTAGATACTCTTACTCCCCCTAATAGGCTTGTTTCTCCTTTATCCCCTGTGCGTGTATATATCTTCATTTTCCCAAATATAGCTACTCCGCGGCATACATGGCGAGATGTATATACCTTCTCTCAGGGCTAATGCGCAGATGAATATGCTTTTTATGGGGTGTTTTCCAATGTATATTTCCGACAGGACCTTCTGCTTTGCCGTACCTCTGAGTATAAAAAGAGCGAATGCGCTGATAACCCTGAGTCAAAACAGAAAAATCCTCATGCTCCCAGGTAAGTGTGAGTGTTCTCACTCTTTTCAGTGTATCTAAATAGTATTCTACCCATAAACGTCCCCCTTCCTTTGGGAGATAGCGATAAACACACCCAAGGCTATCTAGATAATAAGCTGAGACACCTTCTATGGTCAGTATCTCCTGGAGCGAAATCCCTAATAACTCATCTCGGCGAATGCCGCCAAAGACAAGCATCCAGGAGGGAAGACTCTTAGAATCCTCGGAACTCCTGAGGCCGCAATATGATAGCCAACATAAGCTTCCTATAAATACCCTTTGGATGATCGTAATTTTTCTACTTCTTGCGTATAAGTAGTGGGATAGGGTATATAACCTATCCTCCATGAGAAGCTCGTCGCATATCCCCGTAAAGGGCTCGCAAAAGACGCCGCATGATTTTATTGGAGGCTGTACGAGGTAATTCCTCAACTACTACTACCTCATGGAGGTGAAAAAGAGGACTAAGCCGTTCGCGGATAGTAGAAGCTAAAAGAGGGTGCCAATATTCAGGAGCATTAGGATAGCCTAAGCGAGGTACTAGGAATACTACAAGCTGCTCAGGACCTCCTTCTGGCGGGGGCACAGCTACCGCTGCTGTCTCCCCCACTCCCTCTATTTGATTAAGGGCTCGTTCTATTTCTGCAGAG
>JANXCJ010000095.1 GCA_025060275.1 Bacteroidia bacterium
GGTCTGTGAAGCCGAGCTCACAGCGAGTTTAGTGCCTAAAAGTTCCCTCCAAGTAAGTAGTGTCTCTTAAAATTCAACTGGAGAAAGTAGGACTTAGACTAGGAAGAAAGTGGCTCTTTCGGAATTTATCCATAGAGCTAGAATCAGGACAGTCCTGGGCTATCTTAGGACCTAATGGTGCAGGTAAGACTTCTTTTTTATCCCTTGTCGCTGGTTATTTATCTCCTACCGAAGGAGTAGTAAGGCGTCTTTGGCAGGGAAAACCCATGAAAGAGCGCTTTTTCCTAACTCGCCTTTTCTGGCAATCGCCTGCTACGCAGCCTCCTCCTGACTTCACCGTCGCCGATATCGTAGGAGACATTTACCGTCAGAAACTAATCAGCCAACCAATAAAAAGCTTCTATGAGGAATGGAATCTCCCTCCTACTCTGCGCTGGTATGAGCTGTCCTCCGGCATGAAACAAAGGCTCCTCTTAGGTCTTGCACTCCGGGGGGAGGAAGGTCTCATACTCTTAGATGAGCCAACTACTTTTTTAGACCCCTACTATCAATCCTACTTTAGTGAATGCCTGAAAAAATGTGTGGGAAATCCTAATTTCCTTGTTATTTGTGCCACAAATCATCCCCAGGAAGCCCTTTTATTTTCTCATTCCATAAATTTACCCAACCATGCTATGTAGAATAGGGCAAATTGTCTGGATAGGCATCCTATGGGGGCAATCACCTGACCCCCTCAAAGTTCTTAATACCATGTTGGATCGCATAGGCGCGCTCCAGAGGCTACGATATGAACTGAAGAAATACGAGCGGGTAAAAGGAAAGGTTTTACTGGAACATATGTACTTTAAGCTGCAGCGCAACCCTTTCAGTGTATATGGCTACCAATATAGTCCTCGTAAAGGTGTAGAAGTACTTTTCCCAGCTGAAAAAGGTTCCAGTCGCATTTTAGTCAATCCTAATTCCTTTCCTTATGTTTCTCTTACGCTAGACCCCTTTGGAGATTTAGTTTTGGAAGGACAGCATCAAACAATCTTTGCAGTAGGATACGACCAAATAAGGAGTCTCCTCTTAGCTGCTCGCGAAAAATATAGAGCTCAGCTCATGCAGTTGGTTAAGTATGAAGGTACACTGCTATGGGATGGAAACCGCTGTTATAAGATTGCACTCTATGCACCAAACTACCGCATCGTTTCCTATACAGTAGCCCCCAATGAGAACCTCTTCACCATTGCAGAAAAGCTCAAGGTGGGATGGTACAAAATTCTAGAACTCAATAACCTTAGTAGCCCCAAAGCCTCTCTCAAAGTAGGACAAACCCTCAAAGTACCTTCAGACTACGGAAAGGTGATTCGTCTGCTCATAGACGAGCAGCGGTATATTCCATTAATGGTAGAAGTAGAAGATGAGCTGGGCTTATATGAGAGATACGAATACTACAAGGTGGAGGTAGACCCAAACTTTTCGGAAATGGATTTCTCACGAGACAATCCTGAGTATGATTTCTAAGATATGCTAAATATAGACTTGAGTGAAAAGGTAATCGTAGTTACTGGAGGGGGCACGGGACTCGGCAAGGCTATGGCAGAAAGGTTCATAGCCTGCGGAGCTCGGGTAGCAATCTGTGGAAGAAGGCAAGCTGTACTGGAGGAAACAGCTACCCAGCTAGGACCTAATGTAAGACCCTATATCTGCGATGTAAGGGACTGGGAAGCTGTATCTGCTTTTCTTTCAAGGGTAATAGCAGACTTTGGACGATTAGATGCGGTAGTGAATAATGCTGCGGGCAACTTTTTGGCTGCCTCTGAGACCCTTTCATCCAGAGCTTTTCGTGCAGTAGTGGATATCGTATTAGTAGGCACGTTTCACTTAAGCCGCTGGGCAGGTGCTTACTGGATAGAGAATAAAATTCCAGGGCACATCCTCAATATCGTTACGACCTACACAGAGACAGGATGTGCCTTTGTCATGCCCTCGGCAGCAGCGAAAGCAGGCGTACAAGCCATGACCCTTTCTTTAGCTTATGAATGGGCCTCTTACGGGATACGAGTAAATGCAATAGCTCCTGGCCCCTTCCCTACCGAAGGAGCATGGTCTCGTCTCATGCCTGGAGAAAACTTTGAGGCTGCCTATCTACACCGGCTCCCCACAAGACGATATGGGCGCCCTGAAGAGCTCAGTGCATTAGCAGCCTTTTTGCTCTCTGATTTAGCCCCCTACATCACGGGGGCCGTCATACCGATAGATGGCGCAGAGAGACTTCAGGGAGGAATGTTCAATTACCTATGCCAACTGTATGATAGAGAAAAACTCAAAGAAATATTCGCTGAGATGAAGGAAAAAATCAAGAGGTAGATAAAATCCCTTTCAGAATCAGGTGAAAATAGGATGAAAGAATAATTTTACTAAATTTGTATAATATGAGTATTACTCCGAGAGCTTATTTATGGCTTACTCTCGGCTGGGCTTTCGGACAGCTTACAGGGGTGATTAATGAATACGCCGCAGTTACATCTTTTATAAACCTATCTACCATCCAAGTAGATAATGGAGCTATTTTCGCCCCGGGAGATAGGGTTCTAGTATATCAAGCAAAAGGAGCCTCTATAAGTTCAATAAACGATGCTTCTTATGGAGATATTCTCTCCATCGGTGGAGCGGGGCTTTTTGAGTTTAGTCGTGTTCAATCTGTGGTAGGCAATACTATAACCCTAAGTTGCCCTCTCACTCGCCCCTTCAATACAGTTGATCCCACCACAGCTCGCATACAGCTTATAAAAGTTTCTTACCATCCTGGCGACGTCTCTATAACAGGTGAAGTCACCGCCCTACCCTGGGATGGTAGCAAAGGAGGGGTGGTCGTAATAGAAACGGAAGGCACTCTCACTCTTAATGCAAACATTAGCGTTACAGGACAAGGCTTTAGGGGTGGGATAATGTCTATGAATGGAGGTAGCACTTCTGCATGTAATACCACGACTTATCACGGGCAGGCAGATGATCAAGCAGGCAGGAAGGGAGAAGGTATAGCAGAGTGGCCTGCACCTGCGATTGATCATTTAGCTTATAGGGGTAAGTTAGCGAATGGAGGAGGTGGTGGAAATAATCATAATACCGGTGGAGGTGGAGGTGGAAATTATGGGCAAGGTGGACAAGGAGGATGGACAACCTGTGGCAGTAGATTTTGGTGTCCAGGCGGTGACGTAACTAACTCGGGATACGGAATTGGAGGAGCTTCACTATCCGCTCATTTGAGTTCCACAAATCTTAGACTGTTTATGGGAGGAGGAGGGGGAGGAGGGCACCGGAATAATAATCAGGGAGGAGATGGAGGACGCGGAGGTGGCATAGTCATAATTAGAGCCGCAACGATTCAAGGCGGAGGCTTTGAAATACGGGCAGCGGGTGCGCAGGCTATACAAACTCATCCCGGTTGTGGGGGAGTTCAAGGTGCATTTTCTGGAAATGATGGAGCAGGTGGCGGTGGAGCTGGCGGAAGCATAGCCCTGTTTTGCAATAACTATGTAGGAAACCTTATCTTGGATGTGCGAGGAGCTGATGGCCAGAGTGCCAGCACACATACCTGTGCATGCAGTCCCGATCATGGGCCAGGCGGCGGAGGAGGAGGGGGATATGTAGCTTTCTCCTCGGCTATCATTCCCCCTGGTATCACAGTTCATACCACAGGGGGGCAAAACGGTATAGAAATCACACCATTAGGTGAAGGAAGCCCTCCTAACCCTCCTGCATGTGCTGGCAACGCAAGTCAAACTAACTGTATCCCATCTGGTCCAGGCCGTATAAACCGAGGGGCCACCCCCGGTGCAAATGGAGGTGTTCTAACTTCCATTTCTTGGAATACCTACAATACCTGTCCTTTAGCTCAAGTTCAACTCAATCATTGGCATGTCTCTTCCCTTCCTGATGGCACAGTACGACACAAATGGAAAATAATTACCTCCCATTCTCTCAGAGCTCTTCTCACTACATTCCTAAACCAAAAGGGGGAAGTTTATGAAATCTCCTTAGGCAAGGATTATGAAGGCGAGAACTTTCACAAGCTCCCGTCGGGCATATACAAAGCCTCATTGTATGCTTCTTTATCCGAAGGGGGTCTTGTGCTGCTAGAAGAGAAACAATTTATCCATGAAGCCCCTCTAATATGGCAGAATGATGAACTTATCTTGTGGTTTCCCGAGACTACTTCCTTCCTTCTCTATGATGCAAAGGGTCAGCTAATCCAGGCTGATTTGCTGAACGCTTACACCCCTTACTATCTATCCACAACATCTTTTCCTTCGGGTTTATATCTTGTACAGATAGGCTCTCAGGTCTATCGTTTTGCAGTCAGTAGGTGAAAAGCACAATATCTTTGCCATGTGCTAGCCCAGCTTCTCGCCGCTTCATTTCTCACTATCTTGGGAGTAGCTGGGCGCCTCTTGCCCCATCCTCCTAACTTCACTCCAGTAGAAGCCGTAGCCCTATTTAGTGGAGCATGGATGCGAAATCCCTGGCTGCGTTTTCTTATACCCATTACTATCATGGGCATCACAGATGTGATATTGGGATGGCATGATCTCTGGCCTTTTACCTGGGGGGGGGTAGCATTAGGTACCTGGATGGGTAGCCGTTGGCTCCAACCCACAAAATGGCTATCTGTAATAGGACTGAGCTGGCTGCAAGCAACTTTATTTTTTCTGATTACTAATTTCGGTGTATGGGTAATGGGATGGTATGGCTATTCCTTACAAGGCCTCTTTGCTTGCTACTTAGCAGCTATTCCTTTTTATCACTACCAGCTAATAGGGGCATTTGCCTACGGAAGCGTGTTCTGGATTTTGGAGTACTTTATCATTAGTAGGCTGGCTCCTCAAGCGCTTTCCACCCTATCATGAGGAAGATTCTAACAGGGATTACCCTACTTACCTCTTTACTTGCGTGTGTCAGGAAACCAGAACCCCCCGAGTCAATCCCTCAGCCTCATTATGCGGGGATTTTTATTCTGAATGAGGGTCAGTGGACACTAAGCAATGCCTCACTGGATGTGCTATCACCCACAGGCCCCGAAACTTACACTTATTATGAAGATGCCTTTAGAGCTGTCAATCAAAAGCCTTTAGGCGATGTAGCCAATCACTGGCTAAGGAGCGGTGATACGCTATGGATCGTGATGAATGGGTCTCGTCTCCTCAGATGTCTTATCCTACCTACCTTGCGAGAAGCCTACATAGTTAGTTTTCCTTCCTCTGCAAGTCCCCGTGAATTTCTGCTTCTCTCCCCTACCAAGGCTTATGTGAATTCCCTCTTAGACGGGTACGTATATCGTCTAAATCCTCTCTCAGGACAACTAACCCCTCCTCACATTCCCATAGAAAAATATGCTGAGAGCATGGTATATCTAAATGGACGCATATGGGTTTCCTGCGGAAATTATGCTTATCCTGCAAGAAATAATAAAATCGCTTGCATTTTACCTGAGAAGGATTCGGTAGAGTACTATATCACTCTTCCCCGGGAGAATCCTGGTCCTCTTCTTGTGCTTCCTAATGGAGAGCTCCTCGTAGGATGCAGAGGCAATTATGCAGACCAAAAGGGTATGTTGGTCCACGTGAATCCTGATGAGGGAACTATTACCCACTCGGTCCCGCTCCAAACGAGTGTGTATCGGCTTCAGCGTTATGGGTCGGAAGTATATATGCTCACTGACTCGGGTATAAGTCGTTATGACTGGCAGAGTCAGCAAGTGGAATACTCCTTTATCACGCACAGGCATCTCGGGATACAGCCGCATGAATTGATTTACGGCTTTTACTATGACTCGCTCCTGCAGAGTTGGCTTGTTGCAAATGCAAAGGCAGGGGGCACAAGGGGAGAAGTCCTCTTCTATAAGTCTGGAAATGTATATCATCGCCAAAGGGTGGGCGTATTTCCAGCCCGACTGATACGCTATCCATGAAGGAGGCAATGGATAAGCGAGGCATACTGATTGTCGGAACAGATACGCTTGCCAGGTGGTCTGCTCAGCTTTTAGAGGGAGCAGGGGAATTGGTATATGGCTTCGCTCCTACAAAGGAACATCCCCAAACAGAGCAGGATTCTCTTTCTATCCTTCCTCCTATCACTCGCGCTCGCATATGGAGAATTATCCGAAAGGCAGAGGCAGATTTTGTCCTCGCCTTGACTGATCCGGTGAAACGAGAACGCATGGCTCTCTCCCTCTTTGAAAAAACAAAGCGGGTGGCGCGTTCTGTCATTCACTCCTCTGTCTATATTCCTTCCACGGCACGCATAGGAGCAGGTACCATTTTATTTCCTTATGTGGTGATTGGAATTAGCTGTGAGATAGGAGGATACGTAGTAATAGAAAGCCATACCGTAGTGGGGGCAAACACTCAAATAGAAGATTTCGTAAATATAGGTAGTGGCTGCCAGATAGGAGAGAACTGCTTTATTGGCTCTTATAGTTGGATTGGAAGAGGAGCTGTGTTGTGCGAAGGAGTACGCATAGGAAGAGGTGCTAGGGTGGGACCCGGTAGCACTGTTCGCGAAAATGTCAGAGCAGGCGAAACATATGGCGAATGAGAAACTCTATGCCTTGCTTTCAGCATGGAACAAAGAAAATGTTGTAAGCCTGGCGCAGGCACTCTACCAGCATGGGGCAGAGCTATGGGCCTCCGCAGGCACCGCTCAGTTTCTATCAGCACAAGGACTACCTGTGAATTCGTTAGAGACTCTCACAGGATTTAGAGAACTCTTGGGAGGGAGGGTAAAAACTCTTCATCCTTCCATATTTTCGGGTATTTTGGCTCGACGCGCGGAGTTATCCTCACTCCCCCCTGAGATTCCTCCGTGGAACGTGGTGGTAGTGGAACTCTACCCTTTTGACAGGCATACCGAGGAATGGGTGGAAAGAATAGATATAGGTGGAGTAACTCTTCTACGTGCAGCAGCTAAAAACTTTGAAAGGGTATGGGCTATTGTAGGACCTTATCATTATTCTAGAGCAATACAAAACTTAGAGAATTACAAGGGTCTTCCTCCCCAAGAGATTCGCTATCAATACGCTGCAGAAACTTTTCTGTACTGCTCTCAGTATGATGCACAGATAGTGCAGGGATTTGTGAGTAAGCCTGCTGAGTCCTTCTGTACTCCCTTGCGCTATGGAGAAAATCCTCACCAGGAGGCATTCTTCTTAGGAGAACTCCCCCCTACTATAGGAGGGAAGCCTCTCTCTTACAATAATATAATGGACATAGAAATGGGACTGAGGATTGTTTCTAACTGGCCTCAGCCCGCTTGTGTGATCCTCAAGCATACGCAGCCCTGTGGTGCTGCGTATGGAAAAACGCCGGAGGAAGCATATCAGAAAGCTTATGCTGCTGATCCTGAGGCGGCTTATGGCGGTGTAGTAGTATGCAATTTCGCTATAACCACTGAATGGGCTGCTCAAACAAAAGGGCATTTCATAGAGGTATTAGCAGCTCCTCTCTTTTCTCCTGAAGCTATAGACTGGCTCAGCACCCACAAAAGCACTACCTTAGTGAAAGTAGTAGCTAATTTTCCCCTCTGGGAAGTACGCTTTGCCATGGGGGGGTGGCTATGGCAAAAACCGCATCTCCATGATGAGCCTGAAGATGAAGAAATAAGATGGGCTGCAAGAATCCTCCGCACCCTCTACTCTAATGCTATCGTAG
>JANXCJ010000096.1 GCA_025060275.1 Bacteroidia bacterium
GAAGCTGAAAGACAAGGTCATCGTCGCCCGATATTTCTTCTCTCCAAGCGAAAAGTCCTGCTTGCAGCCAGGCTTTCCGCACGACCCAACCCCTTCCCGTAGCCATGTAAGGATAGCT
This sequence comes from Bacteroidia bacterium, assembly GCA_025060275.1. Lineage (GTDB taxonomy): Bacteria > Bacteroidota > Bacteroidia > SpSt-205 > SpSt-205 > SpSt-205. The sequence goes on from JANXCJ010000096.1 coordinate 119, forward strand.
CATGGCCGCGCGTCCCAACGCTTCTAACTGAATGAGATTGGCTTCGTATGCAGCTATTTTACCTATTCCCCCCTTGCCTTCAAGCCAGGCGGGGGCTATAATGGCTAATTTACCCTGCATGGGAGCCATGAGCCCACTCAGCCAGTGAGGGGGCAGGCGTACATCTGCATCTATTAGCACGCACCAGGAGTACTTGGCTAACTCCGTAGCTTTCCATAGAGCGTACTTCTTCGGTTGCCACTCCGGTGGTATTTCATGCACGGCGGCCCAGCGCAAGGGTAGTGTACTAGCACTACTCTGTAAGAGCTCTTCTGTCTCGTCTTTACAGCGGTCAGCTATTACAATTACCTCCCATTCATTGGGATAAGTGAGTTTTCGTAGGTCCCCTAAGAGATTTCTGAGAGAAGCTGCAGCATTATGTGCGGCTATCAAGATGGAGAGGGGAGGAGGATGGGATATGACTATCTTACGGTTCGTTTTCCATCGGAAGGCTATGCCGAGGCATATCCAGTATAATATTAGCTTTGCTGTCAAAAAATAAATTAGCGCAGGTGAAAAAGGTACTTCTTCTACTCCTTTCAGCCAATCTGGCATGGGGGTGGGGCTTTTGGGCACATCGGCGCATCAATAGGTTGGCCATATTCGCCCTGCCGGAGTCGCTTTTTGCTTTCTATCGCCCTTACATTGAGTATATTACTCGCCAATCCACTAAGCCTGATGAGAGAAGAGTGGCTTTTCCATCGGAACCGCCTAAGCATTATATAGACTTGGATAGGTACCCTGCTAATCTCCCCCGTCAGTGGAGAGAAGCAGTGGCTCTCCTGACGGAAGATACGCTGCATGCGCATGGTATCCTGCCCTGGCATTTGGAGAAATGTTTCTGGGACCTCGTAAGAGCTTTCAAAAGCCGTGAAGTAGGACATATTCTCAAGCTCTCTGCTGAGATAGGGCACTACCTCGCAGATGCCCATGTACCCCTTCATACTACTTCTAACTATAATGGACAGCTTACAGGGCAGCATGGTGTGCACGGGCTATGGGAAGCACTAATTCCCGAGAGCTTTGGAGAAGAGTATGACTACTGGATAGGACGAGCATATGTCTGGTATAATACTAGGGAAACCCTCTGGACAATCATTCAGGAGAGTCATGCTTTGGTGCCTATAGTTCTCGGAGTAGAAAAAGAAGCCACGGCTATCGTAGGAGAAGAAAGGAAATACACCTATCGGGTGCGTGGAAGGCAAACTATACGGAGTTACTCTTATGAATTTTTGCAAACCTACCATAAACTTCTCAGAGGCATGGTGGAGAGTCGTATTCGCTGGGCTGTTCTTCGGTTGGCTAGCTTTTGGTACACAGCGTGGCAGGTAGCCGGTCGTCCCTCTCTCTCTGGTTCCATTGTACCTGTTGACTCGCTTCCAGAGGATAGCATACCTGAGGCAAAGATATCGGACCCTCGTTGTGGAGAAGTAGGGATTTCTCCTTACTTGTTATTAAGAATTTCTGATAGTTATGCCTGTGTCCTTACTGAGGCTTTTGCTTCTGGAGGAGCTCTTGCAGAAGCCTTTCAGGAGATTTGCCAAGGTTTTGGAGACATAGGCGAGCTTCTTGGGCTAGCTCATGGTCCTGGTAGTACTGTAGGAATGCTTCATAGCGCTCCCGCGCCGCAGCAGTATCTGAGAGCATATTCTCGTATAGGAGTGCTTCATAAAAGAGAGCCTTGGGGGCGTAAGGAGACCGCTGGCGAAAGCGAATATCCACCCATCTCAGAAGTTCTACAGCTTTCGGTACATCGCCGAAGTAGGTGGCATGAATTTCCGCAGCCTCTATGATTAGCTTAGGTACATCAGGGTGATTAGGATACTTTCGCATAAAATCTTCTTCTGCACGAGCTAGCTTGAGAGCAGCTGTCATAAAAGCAGAACTTTGCGCCCCCTCTCTGCTTAGAAGTCGCCGAACTTCTGCCTGCTGCTTTTCTATCTCGTCTAACTCAGGCAAGCGAGGGCTACATCCCAACCCTACCCAGAGGAGATAGAATAGGATGCTAGTTCCTAAGAGCTGCTGCCAACTCATTTAGCGGTAAGAGATGCTGAGTATGGGTTTTGAGGTTTTTGAGTTGTACAGTAGAAGTGCTTTCTTCTGCAGTACCCAAAATGATGACCCACTCAAATCCTCTTCGCTGGGCATAGTCTAACTGCCGGGAGAGTTTACGGGGAGAAGGGTAGGGAAAAGCCGGGATGCCCTTATCATGAAGTTCTTCTATAACTCTCATAATATATGTAGGCGAAGCGTCTATCCACGCTACAAGTACGGGTAGGTTAGTAGTCTCTGCTATGTTATCTTGGAGGATTGTGAGAATTCGTTCTATGCCGAATGAGAAGCCTATCGCAGGCAATTCAGGTCCTCCAAAGTCTCCCACTAGGCTTGCGTATGCCCCTCCTGCCCCAATGCTACCAATATTGTTCTCGGGCAGCTTGACTTCGTATATGTAACCTGTATAGTAATCCAGCCCTCTTGCAAGCGTGGCGTCCCATCGCACTTCCATGATCTCATCTTTTGTAGTTATGAGCGAGAGGATAATAGGGAGGTCTGAGACTGTTTCTGGCATACTTTGCAACTGGGTCTCCAGAGCAGTGGAAAGAACTTCTCCTTCAGGTGCCAGCCATGTGGGTAAAGAGAAGCCCAGTTCTGAGAAGTGCTTTTTCACATTTTCCCAGCCTATCTTGTCCGTCTTGTCTAATAAAGTGCAGAACTCGTTGAATTTTTGAGAAGGCCAGCCTATCTCCTCTGCTGCCTTCTCTAGCAAGAGGCGGTGGTTGAGGTGAAAAATAGCTCCCCTGATGCCTATTGCTTCCAGTCCTTTCCTTACTACATGGATGATTTCCACTAATGGCAGAATGCCCTCTCCCCCTATAATGTCTATATCACACTGGTAGAATTCTCTAAAGCGTCCTCTTTGGGGTCTATCGGCTCTCCAGACAGGTTGGATTTGATACCGTTTGAAGGGAAAAACTAATTCTCCTGCATGTTGAGCTATCCAGCGTGCCATAGGAACTGTAAGGTCGTATCTCAAAGCTTTTTCAGTGATGTAAGGGAGAAGCGTATGGGCACTTTGTTGAGCCTCTGTCGGTACGCCAGAAAGGAAATCTCCTGAGTTGAGGATACGAAAGAGCAGTTTATCGCCTTCGTCTCCGTATTTACCCCCTAAAACAGAAAGAAGTTCTACGGCAGGGGTCTCCAGAGGTTCATACCCATATAATTCAAATAAGCTTGCGAGCTTGTTTATGATAGCACGACGACGCTTTACCTCTGTGGGGCCAAAATCTCGGAAACCAGCAGGTAAAGCAGGCTTTACTTTACTCTTGCGACTCTTTAGCAAGGGTTTCTGCCTTCGCCGCTTCTAAACCTTCCCGGATAGCTGCGGTAATAACGCCTGTTATGAGCTCTATGGAGCGTGTTGAGTCGTCATTAGCAGGAATAGGAAAAGTAACCTGGGTAGGATCAGCATTCGTATCTACCATGGCGAAGGTAGGGATATTTAGCCGCTGAGCCTCTGCTACGGCAATAGCTTCCTCTACGATATCTACGATATATACAGCAGCTGGCGGGAAATGAGGCATGCGAGAAATGCCTCCCAAGAAGCGCTCTAACTTTTCCCTCTCACGCAGCTTTTGGAGCCTTTCACGCTTAGAAATCTTTTCAAAGGTACCATCTCGCATCATTCGGTCAATTGCTTCCATTTTCGTAATGGAGCGGCGGATGGTCTTATAGTTTGTCAGCATGCCACCTAACCACCTTTCAGTGACGTAGGGCATGCCTACAGACTCTGCCATTTCTTTTAGGATTTCTCTAGCTTGCTTTTTAGTACCTACATAGAGGACAGCTCTTCCTTGACGGGCGATTTCGCGTATGGCTCTGGCAGCTTCTTCTAAGAGTCGTTGGGTTTTGAGCACATCTATGAGATGAATCTTGTCCTTTTCCATGAATATGTAAGGTCGCATGCGGGGATTCCAGCGGCTTCGCAGATGTCCGAGATGAACCCGTGCCTCTAACAGTTGTTCTATGGTAGGTATCAGCATAAAATCTCAGCGTTTAGAGAATTGGAAGCTCTTCCGAGCTTTTTTATGCCCATAATGCTTACGCTCTACTTGACGAGAGTCCACAGTAATGAGGTTCGCCTTTCGTAGGAAAGGCCGTCGGCTAGGGAGTTCTTTTAGGAGAGCCCGTGCAATTGCAAGACGGAGTGCTTCTGCTTGGCCCTTGATACCTCCTCCTTGTGCGTATGCAAGGATATCATAGCGATTAGGGTCTAATTCTAAGACTTCAAAGGGCTTCAAAATTTCTAATTGATATATTTCTTGGGGGAAGTAGAGTTGCCAAGGCTGACGATTTACTAAGAAAGTACCCTTTGCTGCGGTAGTGGGGCGTAGGAAAAGGCGTACTACAGCCGTCTTTCTGCGTCCTACAGTGTGGATATAACCTGCTAGTAAAGGGTTCATACACTTACTGATATAGGTTGAGGTTTCTGAGCGGCATGAGGATGGTGGGAGCCCGAATACACAAAGAGGTTGCGCAACATACGGGCTTGAAGCCGATTCTTAGGTAGCATGCCCTTGACAGCATGACGAATTACCTCTTCTGGAGTGAGCCTGTAGATGGGAATCCGCTTTTGTCCTCCTGGGTAGCCCGTATGGCGTATGTAGACTTTCTGCTGGGGTTTCCTACCTGTAAGAGTGACTTTATCCGCATTTATCACTACTACAGCTGCACCGCTATTCCATTGCGGACTAAAGGTGGGCTTGTGTTTTCCTCGCAGTAGATAGGCTATCCTACTGGTTAAGCGTCCAAGGGGCAAGCCACTAGCATCTACTAAGAACCATTCTCGTGTCTGTCTTTGAGGAGGTATCATTGGCGTGCGATAGATAGGTATCTGTTTCACAGCGGGGGCAAAGGTATGATTTTATCTCCATATTATCGTTCTTTTGGGACCTTCAGGGGTCTGGATAATGTATATCCCTCCAGGTAGAGAGTAGGTAACTTTTCCCCCTGGCTCCAAAATTCCCTTGGCATACATTCTCCCTAGCATGTCATACACGATGTAATCTCCCATGGTAGAAGAGGTGTTCCATATGATGAGAGCGTCTTCATTTGTCTGGACTTGCCAGTATGTGGGAACCGAAGATTTTTCTGAAGCTGCAAATGAAGTAGTAAGAGCCTTCTTGCCCAGCGCGTACTCTCCCGGGAGTAGAGAGTCGGCAATTATCCGTCCTTGAAGGTCATTTGCGGATGGTCCCCTATCTACGGTGTAATAGGGCCATTCTTCCCATGGCATTCCCGCATGTGGACGCCAATAAAGAGCTAAGGAGTCCTCACTGAAATTGAGCCATAAGGTGTCTAAGTAGGCCCCCGACCCAATAGCCCTTCCATTATAGTTAAAGACTCCTCTCAGAGCTAGTGATTTATCCCATATCCCGTCCAAAGTATGATATCTACTTCCTGAGAGGGGTAGATTATCTTTGTCATAAGGGCTAACCCAGTGATGCCCTACATGCATCCATACAGAGTCTCCTGTTGGTAAGCCGATTGCACGAAGGGCTAAGTAGGTAGTAACATGTGAGATGGCCCCAGCTGTTTTTACCCATCGTACGCTGTGTGTAGAAGCATCTGAAACTTCTCCGTTGGGATTGAGTATGGCCACTTTTGGAGTGAATGGACATGCTACCTTAGCAATTCCTTGCATACTCCCATCGGTGAAAAATTGGGCATACAGAGTATCACTAGAGGAATTTCCTCTTAGATGCACGGTGAGGCGGGTGGGAGTAGAGTAACTGGGCTTATCTCTGAGGGACATCCGCCAAGCAATCCACACACTGTCATTCCCCGCACGCCCAAATGAGTCTATTCGGAAGTGCACTTCTCCAGGCTTGCGCAGCCAATCATCAAAGAAACTCTGCAAGCTCACCCCTGTACTATCTTCCATCACCTTTTGAAGGCTATCTAATGTTACTAAGCTATGCCTGTATCGCGTAGTGTATGCCTTGAGAGCTAAAAAGTACAGACTATCTCCTAACTGGTGGCGCAGGGTGTTTAGTACTGTGGCTCCTTTCTGGTAAGTGGCGATTCCGTAAGTATGTTCGGGTGGAAGAGCGGAAAGGGGATGTAATCCTTCCTCCCATCGCAGAGCACGCAGCGTAAGTTCTAAAAAGCCCCTGATATGCTCGTAATATCGGTGCTTGCCAAAAAACTTTTCGTAAAACAGGGCTTCTGAATGTGTAGCGAAGCCTTCTTTTAGGAATATCTGGCTTTCAGAGCCACCTGTTACAGAATTACCAAACCACTGATGGGCTAATTCATGAGCCCAGAGCCAATCGTACTGATTATTATTAGCGATTATGAGGGAAGGATACACTATGTGAGTAGCGTGTTCCATCGCCCCTGAGCTAAAAGCAGTTCCTACGAATCCTATTCTTTCATAAGGATAAGGGCCAAATTTTGTCTCCCAATCTCTAAGTAGAGCTTTGAGGCGCTGGAAGGTTACGTAGGTACCTGCACTATCCGCACGGCTCACCCAGTACTGAATGGGAATAGTATCTCCGACACCTCGGATGAAAGTGTCTCGTGCCACCACGTACTTTCCGATGGCTACACCCGCTAAGTAAGGCGCTATAGGATGAGCTAAGGACCAATGCCACCTTTTCCAACCTGATCCGGCCTCTGTCGTGCTATCCAAAAGCCCATTCGCTGTACCTACAAGGGTATCTGGCACCCTAAGGTGAAAGCGATAATAGGCTTTATTCCCAAAGGTATCCACACAAGGATGCCAAGCCCTCCCAAAGCTATGAGGAGATATCTGAAGAGAAACCCCTATATTGAACACATAATTGCTACCCCAATATACACCACCGAATCCTCCAGGGTCTTGTGCGCCCGAGCCGTGGTAGAAGACCCACACGGTCTCCTGTAAGCCCATCCCTCCAGGAAGGGAGATAGAGAGCAAGCTGTCATTATACTGGAAGCTCAAAGGCTGGTTATTACTTAGGCGGATGGAGTCTATAGTGTAATTCCGCAGAGTCAGGTGAAGTGTAGAGCTATTCTGAGTTTCCATCACCACACCTGCTCTCCAGCGCCACCAGCGCTGAGTAAAGCTCAGAGAGTCAAGCCACATATCATACCCAATCACGCGCTGCCCCCACAATAGGGAAGTAGCTATCCATACATACCTCATCTTAAGACGACAAATGTAAAAATCTTCCTTAGCTTTTGCCTCCTTATTGCGTATGTTATGATGTGGAGGAGATACCAGCCTCTCTCTTTACGAGCTCCTCTCTTATCTCCAACTTTGACTGTAAAGAGCGGCTTGCTCTGTCAGGTGGCGGGAGAAATCCTTGCCTAAGTATTGATCTATGAGCCAGTGTGCTCCATATAGTATAGGAGTAAATAGAATCGCTATGCATGCCTTGTAAGTGTAGTTTAGAATTGCTATGA
>JANXCJ010000097.1 GCA_025060275.1 Bacteroidia bacterium
CTGATAAAATACATGGCTTACGAACTCGCAACTCGTAGTCAAGATAAATACCTCTCGCAGCTTATACCCCTACTTGGAGAAGGAGCCATAGACACGCTCTTTCCAAATGAGCCGCCCTTAGGATACACTACTATCGTTACCAACACAAAATACCCTCTGCGAGAGATCCCCCCTCAGCCCCCTGAGCTTTACAGTCAGGACTATTCTCATGATACTCTTGCTCATTTAGAGGAGGAGGGTTTGAATGCAAAGGGAAGCAATAACTGGGCTGTCAGCGGCAAGCGTACATTGACAGGTTATCCCCTTTTGGCCAATGACCCACACCTTTCTCTAACCCTCCCCTCTATTTGGGTAGAAATGCATCTCGTAGCACCCCATCTAAATGTGTATGGAGTAACCCTTATGGGCGCCCCTGGTATCATCATAGGCTACAACGAAGCTATTGCGTGGGGCGTTACAAATGTCGGCAATGATGCAATGGATTTCTACCACTTGCACTATGGAGACAGCACTCAAACTACCTTCTATTACGAAGGAAAGCTAATAGACCTTCACCCGAGGCCCGAGACGCTGTGGACTCGCTCGGTATGGGGCGGCGAAGACTTCATAATAGATACTGTTTATTACTCCCCTTGGGGCCCCGTAGTACATAGAAGCATAGAAAAAATTCCGCGTCCCCTTCGCGGGAAAGCAAAAGAAGCTCCTATTGATTGTGCGCTGAGATGGGTAGCCTATGAGCCCTCCAATGAAGCCCGGTGCTTCTATGAGATAAACAGAGCCAAAAACTTAGAAGAGTTCAAGAGGGCACTAATACACTTTGGCAGCCCTGCGCAGAATTTTGTCTATGCCGATACCTTCGGAAACATCGCAATGTGGGTCAGAGGCTACTACCCTCTACGCTGGAAAGGACAAGGGAAATTTGTTTTAGAAGCTGAAGAATCTGAGCACCACTGGCGAGATTGGCTAAAACTTGAAGAAAATCCACACGAGATCAATCCAATAGAAGGGTTTGTTCGCTCTGCCAATGGCTACCCGGCAGGACGAAGCTATCCTTACTATTTGGGTTGGTACTATGTATCACCTGACCGAACTGCCCGTATAGAAGAGTACCTAAGAAAAATGTACAAAGCCACCCCTGACTCTTTCCGCCTTATGCAGCTGGATGTTGTGAGTTTCTTAGCCCAGCGAGTGCTCCCGATATTTTTATTTTACACGAGGAGCATTTCCTCTAAATGGTTAGATACACTCAAGAAATGGGACTGCCGATTCGCCGCCTGGAGCAGAGCCCCCACACTCTTCAAGCAGTGGTGGAGAAACTTTCATCGGCTACTTTGGCGTACGATTCCGCTACGCCAGCCCGAATGGGAAGTATCTCTGAAAATCCTGGAAGAAACACACAAGGCCTCTCTCCAGAATACTTCTGCCCCTTATCCCCGCTGGCTAGCTTTAGGAGAAAGCGAACCAGGAAGTATAGGCAATCTCATTAGAGCTGCATGGGAAAAAACAGAAAATTGGGCAGAGAGAGCAGGAGATACTCTTCTCTGGTGGCGCTATCGGAGTACCCAAATTCGGCATTTAGCCCGTCTACCGGGATTTGGTAGTGACACTTTGCGAGTAGATGGAGAGGAACACTGCATAAACGCAATCGGTCCCGTAGCAGGTCCCTCCTGGCGTATGGTGGTAAGTCTCATGCCACCTGTGCAAGGATATGGTGTATATCCCGGCGGACAGTCCGGCAACCCCGGCAGCTTTCATTACGCAGAATTCATACCTGCATGGGAGGGAGGTCAGTTGTATTTGCACTATTTTATTGAGGACCACGTCCATTTCCCTCAAGAAGCCATATCTTCAATAATGTATGCTACCTCGAAGAGAAATAGATAAGTTACGAGTCTTTATCCTTGGTTTTTCTTCTGCTGGACCCACTCCCAGCACTAAGCACAGGTAAGGCTTAGCCCATTATTACAGTATAAGCTCTGTCTCAATCACGAATCACTAAGCATGAAGGTACAAATACAAGCGCAACTCTCCCCATAGAGCAGAACCCCCCAGAAACACGTAGTACTCCCTTCCCCTTGCTTATGCTGCCAGCCCAGTAACACCCAAATATCTCATAAAGCCGACAAAACGAGTGAGCATTTTTAAAATCTGATTCTCTACACCTACTTCTAAGCTAAGCCTAATTCAATCTAGGATTATCAAAGAATCTACGCTGCATTTCTCTGTAGATAAAATCTTCTTGTTTGGTTACATGGAGAAGAAAATGAATAATACCCATGATTACACGATGAAGAGTCAGTTCTAAGAAACGCTGAGAGAACCCACTCTCTAAGTCTATGTGAAAATCCCCATAAAACTGTCCTTCACGCCAGTATATACGAGGCCATCTGCGTTCTATATTCCACTGATTAGCCACCTTGAGAGCTGCATCCTCTTGAAGTGGCTCCTCAAGCCTTTCAAAACGAGCCACTATTGTGAGGATTTCCCCGAATAGCCCCTCTCTCAGAAAGAGTATCCGAGCCTGGGCAGGGAGTTCTTCAAACCCCATGACCACCTGAAAATCCCCCTCTTCATCTACGACATAACGCAGCTTATTCTTCCTTAGAAACTGCATTATACCTTGCTCAAGCCGTTTGCGAATTCTATCCCTCATACAATGAGAGCACTTTAGAGGACTGTGCGAGGAGATATAAAGTAAAGCCTTCTCTTATAGTCTGCTGCACTGTCCTACTGAGGACAAAATGAACTCTACACATGAATCAAAAATACGAAAACTAATCTATTCTTGGCGGCACGAACCATAATTCTCGGAAAACTACTCCTATACTAAGCTGAAGATAGCGTTCAGAAACTGTGGGGTGTGGAAGCCACCCGCGCTCTATTGCGAGGTAAACAAGATTAGGGGTGCGAAGAAACTGCCATCCTACTCCCCCAGTTATACCCCATACAGATAATTGTGCGTAAGGAGGCGCGAACCAGAACCCTCCCACTTGATACCGAAGGCGACGATAGAAATAAGGACTACGAGGGTCTGGTATGTATTCTACTCCTAGTCTTATGTCCTGGGAAGGTTTAGCATCACGAGCGTGTAGCCCAGGTCCCTCCCACCGAGGAAGCCTAAATCCATAGCCTGCTTCCAGTCCTATACTTACCCGTGGGAATCCTACACATACCCCTCCACGAATCCCACCCACATAACGCCAGGAGTCCCGAACATAGGCTAATGTATCCAATAAAATATTGGTCAGAGAAAAGTTTTTCTGAAAGATATACCAAAACTGACGCCTAAAAGAAGTGGGTAAGATATATGTAAAACTAAATTGGTAGATAGCTTTCTCAATGGTATCCTGCCATAAGAGCCCTAAGCGATGTTGATAGGCTGATAAGCGAGTCCGAGTTGAGAGATAATCGGCGTAAGTCTGAGAAGCTACAAGAAGACTTCTTTGCCGCTCATAGTTACCCCATAGGTAACCGTAATGATAACCCACAGCGAAACTTTTCCAGCGTAGAGCCACTTGCAGGTAAGCCTGACTGAGAATGCCCTCAGTTTTTTCTGTGTAAAAGAGAGAGGGTTCTCCATTTGTCTTTGCAGAACTGAAGTAACCTTGGATAGCCTGGGGGACAAGCCCTAAGGAGAATCCCCAGCCTCTCCCCCTTGTAAAGCTAAGCTGGAGGTTTTGTAGTCCTCCGCTCCCTGTAATAGCCCGCTGGGAGGGGGAAAAGAGCACAGCTTGGCGACCATACCCACTAAAATCTGCCTGCATCGCTGTCAAATGAGCACTATGCGCAGGCTGCTCCGGAAGACATGCCGCCATGCCCACTTCACTTAAACGGCCCATTCCTAAACCCACCGCAGAGCTTGTTAAGTAAGGAAGTCCTATGCCATACCCACTGTGAGGATTCAAGGTAAGCTGCCCCCACAATAAACTCAGTAAGAGGGGAACGAGCCTTCGTGTATGAAGTGCCACCAAAGCCACACGCCTCGGAGTGTAAGATCGGGCACAAAGATAGTATCAGAAGGAAAGTATGAGCGCAAATATTCCGATTCACCTCCGCATACCCATATCTTAGCAGGTGGGGCGGCTAATGCTCTCAACCATCCCTGCAGCTCAAACCCTAATCCATTTATCACGCCAGCTTGTATCGCCTCTGTAGTGTCCTTTCCTAATAGAGGGGGAGATAAAGCTGGCTCTACCTGAGGAAGGTAAGCTGCACCCTCTAACAATGCCCTCAGCCGCAATCCTATGCCTGCTGTGATGACTCCTCCCTGATGATGACCCCTCTCATCTATGAAATCTATCACACAGGCCGTGCCTAAGGAGATGACCACTGCGGGATACTCCCCTACGTGCCATGCAGCCAAAATTTGGGCTATTCTATCAGGTCCGAGGCGATTTGTATAAGCAGTATTAAAGGGTATTTTGCGAGAGATGTTCAGTTCTTCAGCATTTACTTGGGACAGCACTTGCCGCCAAGCTGTCTCTCCCCGTGTATCTACATACGCAATGGGATAGTCTTTCCACTCCAAGACTGCGGCAGGAGAGGGAAGCCAAATAGGCGTAGATTCCCCCTTCTTAGAAAAGAAAGCTGCTTTCACGCGACTATTACCAATATCTATCGCAAGAAGGGGAAAGGGCATATCATTCTAAGCGTAGCCGCTGGCACAACACAAACACCTCCATCTGTTTGAAGCGTGATATACCCGCCGGAGCTCCAATCCAAGATAGTGCCTTCCAGCTGTTTTCCTTCTATAAGAAAATAACCAGTACGCCAGAGATTACACAGAAATCTCTCCTTGACCTCCTCTTCGGGGGCAAAATACCAATGCGAAAATTGCGCTTCAAAATCTGCTAATAGCTTCTCTAATGGGCAGGGAGGCTCACCAATTTGGGCTAAACTAGCCGCAGTTAGATGAGAGGGGAACTCTCGCTGATACACATTCACTCCGACACCTATGAACGCATGACTTACCCTATTTCCTTGTTGCTTACTTTCCACTAAAATTCCACCGATTTTCCCCTGTTCGCACCATATGTCGTTAGGCCATTTTATGAAAAGGGGGAATCTACTATAAGATTTTACAGTTTCATATAAAGCTACGACTACCCTGATAGGCAGCGTCTGAGGAGAGCGAGGCGAGCTAAGTAGAAAGCTAAAGGTAAGACTTTCCCCAGGGGAGGCATACCAGGGCGTACCCTTCCTACCATAGCCACCCCTTTGATCTGAGGTCCAAACTAATGTGCCCGAGGGAAGAGGAGTTCTTTCCGCCCATTTCTTAAGATAAGTCTGTGTAGAGTCCAGCGTAGGAAAAAAGAAGCGCTCAAACTTCAGTTCCACTTGTATTGAATAGGTCTCTCGTCATAAGGACGAGGTTCTCTTAGATAGACTCGCAGTCCAATTGGCAGTGCGCTATCGGGGTTTTGAAGAGTATTATAGGAGATAAGCTTTGAAAGTGAACGCCGATAGTGCTGCGCTACTTCCCGCAAGGTTTCTCCACGCTGTACAATATGAATCTGAGCCCGACGAGGAGGAACTATCAATACAGGACTATTTTTCTCATAAAAAGGATTCCATTTTCTCAGTTTAGCGCTTAGATAAGCAGGAGGAGGATACTCCCAATGATAATGAAGATAAGGCTCCTTGACTATGGGCAGAAGAGCCACTTGAGAGGACGCAGGATAAGCTGGCGAGATTACTTTGCCTTTACCCTTAGGAGGGGAGATAGGGGGGGAAGGTTGAGAGGCAGGAGCAGGGCCTCCTTGCATGCTATCGGTAGGAGCAGAGTATTGAAAATCTGCTGGAACAGAAGCTATTGCCGCAGAGATAGGTATAGGTGAGAAAAGGGCCTTGAGAGGTTCTTGCGGCTTTTCAGTTAGGGGACCTTTCACGGGTACATAGTATGTCCAAGGACGACCTGTAGGTAAAGTAGGACGCAGAAGCCACGGATTTAGCCCTAAGAACTCTTCCACCCTAATACCATGTTGTTGCGCCAATTCCCATGCTTGACGAGTGGGACCTTCGTAAGCTACTGGATAAAGCGCATATATCTGGCGCTTAATAAGCGACTCAAATACCAGTTTATGAGCAATAGCCCGAATTAGATACCAGTGCGTATTTGCCCGAATACATATCTCATTTTTACCTACATAGGTACTGTCTATGTAAGGAAGCGCACCAGAGCCTCCTTCGTAATACGCAATAATCGCATATAACCAGTTGCGATGCCGAAAATACTGCTTAGCTAAATACAAAGCCGCCCCGGCACTTGAGCGAAAAAGATGGCGCCTTTCATCCACTGTTTCGTTGATGACTAGCCCTACTTCACGAGCAGTAAAATCTTTGAACTGCCAGTAGCCCACCGCACCAGAACGCGACACTGCATAAGGGTTGAGTCGGCTCTCTTGAATAGCGAGATACTTGAGGTCTTCTGGCACCCCTATATAGTGGAGTGCTTCCTGGATATAAGGCAGAAGCGTCTCTGCCCGAGCAACTATGGCATTGAGGGTAGGAGGATGCTCATGAAGCTTTATGACATACTGCTGAATAGATTGCCTCGCTTCAGGCTCTATTGTGGCATGCACACCACAAAACACAATATGCTCAGGTATAGGCGGTATGCCGAATATATTTAGAAGAAAAATAAGACTCATCAAGAAGTAACAGATAGATGGAAATGCAACCTCAGTAAGCGGAGTTCCTCGTAAGTGTATTCCCCTCTCAGCGCACGCATTGCTTTCTCTATATCATCATCTTCTGCTTCGTAAAAGTAATCAAAAGCTTCATCCACTCTATCCGCATCTATCATAGATTGCACAGCGTAATCCAGCTTTAGACGCACACCTGCAAGGAATACTATCTGCTCTATTTTCTCTAATAGCTCTTCTAGGGAGAGTGCAAGCCTTCTCGCAATAGTAGGTAAAGGAATGCGTTGATCAATAGACTGAATTATTTCAGCCCAGTCTGCTTGTCTTCTCTGCTGAGTGGGCACGATTAGCTCCACAGGTCTCTCAATATCATTCTCTTCCACATACTCCTGAATAAGTTCTACAAAGGGACGACCGAATTTTTGTGCCTTTACGGGACCTACCCCTGATATTCGTTCCAGCTCCTCCAACCGAATAGGATATTGAGTAGCCATCTCTATGAGCGTGGTTTCTTGAAAGATTACATAAGGAGGTACACGGAGTTCCTGAGCGATTTTCTTCCGAAGCTCTTTTAGCTTTTCCAGTAGTATTTCATCGTGCAATATCAGTTCTTCAATAATACCCTCATCACTAGGGGGTGCACTCCTGTCATAAGGAGGATACAAGAGCACAGGTTGAGGATTTTCTAAAAAAGCATACCCTTTCTCGGTAAGAAATACAAGGGAGTAATCATTAGGGTCTCTTTGCAAGTACCCCTCCACCAGTAGCTGGGTAACGTATGACCTTAGGTCATCTATATGATAGCCCTTGAGACTACCAAAAG
>JANXCJ010000098.1 GCA_025060275.1 Bacteroidia bacterium
AAATTACCATCCTGGGATGGGCGGGCAAGACCTCTTTATAGCTTACCTCACGGATACAGGCTGGACCCAACCCAAGAATTTAGGATATCCCCTAAATACCTCCTACGATGAACAAACTTTATGCATAGATGCTCGCGGGGAAATAGGATACATAGCCCTTGTCAGAGAGGAAGGATTAGGAAAAGAAGACCTCTATCAATTTCCCCTATGGCCTGAAGTTCGCCCTCAAAAGGCTGCAACTTATATAAGAGGCAAGGTCATAGATGCCCAGACCCAGACTCCTGTCGCCGCTCTCATAACAATTGTGGCTGTAGAAAGCCGAGACACTATCCGCTATCTCAAGTCTAATGAAGCTACGGGGGAGTTCCTGTTATCCTTGCCGTTAGGACAGCGTTATGCGCTATTTGCAAAGGCAAAAGGCTATCTCTTTTACAGCGGGCACTTTGATGTCTCTCACAACGCCACTGCTTATGAGCTAATAGTACCTTTGGAACGCCTTCAGAAAGGTAGTCGTCTTACTCTCAGGAACGTCTTCTTTGACTTTGACAAAGCCACTTTACGCCCTGAGTCAGAAGTAGAACTAAATGAAGTGGCTCGCCTTCTGCGTGAAAACCCCACATGGTATGTAGAGGTCCAAGGACACACCGATAGCATAGGCTCTCCTATGTACAATCAAGTGCTTTCTCAAAAAAGAGCCGAGGCAGTTCTTCACTACCTCATAAGTAAAGGCATACCCGCTTCTCGGATTACAGCTAAAGGGTACGGCGCCTCACGCCCTATCGCTGATAATCGCACAGAGTCAGGACGAGCCCTAAATAGACGCACTGAAATTCTCTTCAAAGAAAATAAGTAAAATATCTTGCTATTCCTTCACAAATTTGCCCATGTTTCTCTACTTTTTACCCGCAAGTCCCCCTTCATAACTTAGATTACAAAGCACAACCTTAGAAAGTTTATGGAAGTAAAATTTGCTGTTGAACCCTGACGGCAAATTTGAGGATTATCACGCGACCTTCAGCGCATGATTATGAAGGCTCCCCAATAGCAAAGTCTCTTGTACCCTGGACGGAACTCCCTGAAGGTTTTTGCAAAAGCCTGCTCTACTAAAGTCTCTTTTGTCCTTCTAACCTTTGGTCCCCTTGCCCTCGCCTCCCGCAGCAGCTTCATAGGTTGATGAAATAGCTGCATCATGTATTTGTCATAAAGCTACCCTCAAACGCTGCGCCTGACCCCCTCTAGAAATACCCATTGAAGCCCGTGTAGCCCTCTCCCTTATATCAAAAGCCCGTCTCGCAAGCCGAAACTACCCCTAATTCCGTCCCCGTTAAATTTATTCCCAGTACTTCCTGCCCCTCAAATGACCATCTTCCACCTTTAGAGGAGGATACGAACTGTCTCATATGGCAGCCCCCCCTTAAGAGCAGCACTCAACACAAGAGCGCTAAGCCAGCCCCCTGTCGGAAGCAGCCATGTGTGGCAATGGGTAACGCCTAGGGGCATTTGAAGTGCTTCGCTCACTTCTCTGTGGCGGAGTCGCCAATCAAGGCTGAAATGCTTAGGTGCCTTGCTACTTCTTTCGCTTCAGTGCCTGGGAAAGGTAAAATGACCCCTTCAAATAAAGCGATAACTGCGCACGTCAGCAGCTGGCACAGGCGCTCAGCTAAAAGCAGGATTGTTTATTTTGACAGGCCTCTGAGTAAGTAGCCGACCCTGCACTACCAACTACCGAGAACTGGCAATATAGCACACCTCATAACTATCACCTAAAAAGCATGCTCATCGTACAACGCTGTGATATTAATGCAGTAATAAATGCCACCAAAAGCAAAGCAATCCTGTTTGACCTCTTTTGTTAGTAGCGTACCTATAAATCTCCACAGCAGCTGATAGGGTGCGTGTGAGCTGAACGCTCGGAGAACCCAGAATCTCAAATGCTCTCTGTACCCGAACTTCCCAAACTGAGTCCATCTGAAGTACATAAATCCTAAGGCGAGACTGTCGCTGCCCGAAAAGAGGGAGATAAAAGAGGTAGAGGATAGAATCTTTCTTTCCTCTCGTACCACTAGTCCTCGTGTTTTTTGAGGAAAAGTTCTGGCTCAGTGAAGGAATCAGATAGAAGGGGGCACACTTTGGGGAAGGGGAACACGAGCTTCTGGTTTACTTTCACAATTTTCGGCTCGAGCGAATTGGCTTCGGGAAAACTGGTCCTGCATAGCCCATAGCGGAATGGGTAATCCGAGGTTGCACCACCTCTTATAGAACTGAGGGGTGGTAGTCTAATTAGCTTCGGCGAGATAGCGCAAAGCTAAGCTTCACCGGCTATGAGGATAAGTTCTTTCGTGCTATGCCCTAAAAAACAAGTGTAGCGATCCAATCACAGCCCCTTTCGTGCCATAGACAATGCGATAACTTAAGTGGAATAAGGTGGGATTTTCAGTGTTGCGCGGAGCTACCTACTGCTGGAGATTAGCAAATCGTCCTGTAAGATTCGCTTACAAGAAGCGCTCTTGGTGGGTGAGGGGAGAGTCCCGACTCCTCGGCAGATATAACGGAATGCAGCACACAGAAGGAAGAGCCAAATGGAGTCTACTTGGACATAACTAGGGATTTCAGCCCAGAGATAAGCCAGAGGGGGCAGCATGGTAAGATAGCCAAAATGCCAAAAACAAGGACCTAGCCATAGCTTCAGCTATTCTCTGACAAAGCGCTTCCGCATACCTACCCTGAGCCTAAGAAAATAATACAAAATCTTTGGCTTATACAGATAGTTAGTATGGTTTTGCTTACCTTCTTGCCAGTGGGCATTTTGTCAGTAAAGGCTTTCAGTCTCGGTTCCCCTTGCTCCTCCAGAGTTGTACCCGATAGAAGCATAACTCCATCCTGTGAAGTGTATCTCGGAGGTTGCATACTAAGGCTTTGGCTCAGTTTGGCCACACATGCTCTTCTTGCAGCTTCTTGGGTGTTAGCTAAGTATCCAAAAGGCTACCAGGGTAGGCAATAAGACGAATTATATCAGGAAGAGATGCTACTCATGTAAGTGAATCTTAGAGAAAGAAGCCAAACTCATAAGCCCCTCTCTTGCGCAGACTATCAGCGTGCACAGTAAGTTCTGATTGAGTAGGAAACAACGAGCGTAAAGACAGAAACCAGACCAGACTGCACATAACTCAAAAGTCTAACTTTTTCATATCATCGCTCTACGCCTTTCTCCCACTCCCTGAGCGCCTCCTGACACCGAGTTAGCCTAACTTCCACAGGCACATTTTTTCTAGCTCGCTCCAGCCATTTTTCTATTGCTTCCTGCTTTTTTATCTCCAGCACTGCCTCTGCAAACCGCTCATAGTCCAGTTCCAGAGAGGCACGATGCGGGGGATAGCGTCTCTGTAGCCAAACAATCCGAGCACCTCTCCTTCCGTCTCGCGCAGTAAAAGGATGAGCCACTGAGATTTCCCCTGCCCGCAAGCCGTCCACAATAAAATACAGGTCTGCATCCAGTTTATCTATAGGGATACGATAGGACCCTGTCTCCGTATCCATAAGGCGCCCTCCATTCTGCTTCGTCTGCGGGTCCTCAGAAAAATCCGTAGCTGCCCTGAAAAAAGAGAGGCTATCGCGAAGAATCTTCTCTCGTAGGAGATTAAGTTTCTCTTGCGCTTCCTTTACATTCTCCTCGGTAATGGAAGGCTTGATAAGAATATGGCGAGCTTGTGCTTTATTTCCTACTCTCTTTTCCACCAGGAGGATATGAAAGCCGAAGGGCGACTCAAAGACAGGCGAAACCTCCCCAATTGGCTGGGAGAATGCCATCCGATCAAACTCAGCAACCATCTGTCCCCGAGTGAATTCTCCCAAGGAGCCTCCTTGCTTAGCTGTACTTAGGTCATGAGAGAAAGCCCGAGCAGCTGAAGCAAAATCCATCCTCCCTGCTATAATCTCTTTCCGAATCTGCTCCAGGCGCTCATGAGCAGCTTCCCTTTCTTCCAGAGAAGGCTTAGCCCAGAATACTATCTGGCTTAGTTCTACCTCTGCTGGCACGAAAGGTAAGCTATCAGAGGGGATACTCGCATAAAACTCCCTTACTTCTTGCGGAGTCACCTTCACATCGGAAGTGATTTTCTGGCGCATTTCCTCTGCAAGTATTTGATCTCTCACTTCATTGCGAAGTTCCTGCTTAAGAAGAGGCAGGGGCTTGCCATAGATTTCATGGATAGCTTCAGGGGAGCCTAATTGAGCGGTTAAGATTTGGATACGACGCTCCAGCTCTCTCTCTACCTGCTCATCCGTTACTTTGAGGCTATCTAAGCGTGCCCGAACTAATAAGAGCTTCTGAATGATAAACCGTTCAAGCACTTCGCAGTAGAGACCTCCATCATCAGGTGTGCCAGCCTGCTTGAGATAGGCATATTGCTGGGAGACCTGCGACTCCAAAATAATCTCATCTCCTACGAGAGCCGCAATACTTTCTAAGCGGATTTGAGCCGCGCTAATAGAGATGCACGTCAGGACGAGCCAACGCCTGCCGGTAGATACTATCTTCAAAAGCCGACAACCACTCATGGATTCTTTGCTGAATAAGAATAGTTCGTAAGCGCTCTCGCACTAATTCAAAAGGGAGAGTCTGCCCAGGCAAAATTAGTCCTGTAAGTTGAAATACAAGGAGGTAGGCTTGTCCCCCTTCTACTTGAGAGGCTTGGGCTACCCCTCTTAGCGGAAGTCCAGTCAAAGGAGTAGTAAAGAACATCTGAAGGCTATCTATCTGGCTCTTGGGCACCCAATCACTATGAGCCTCACCCTTGTACCCTCTCTCTCTAAGCCACTGTCGCCATACACTATCCGGCTGTACCAACTTTTGAGCAAGCTCTCTACGAGTTAGCCACGTGTTAGGTAGCTTGACCCACCTACACTGATAGAAAGGCTGAATGGCCCGAAAAGCCTGAGGGTTCTCTTCGTACTGATGCCTAAGAGCTGAGTCAAAGGGAAGTATATAGCCCACCGCCCTCTCTGCCAGAAGGCGAGAAAGATGAGCTATTAGCAGCTTTGCCCGATACTCTTGCACCTGTGCTTCTATCTGATTACGAAGCCGAGGTAAGAGAGCATACGCTGTATCTGCCAGAGCCTGCTGCTTGATCCACTCCGCACCGTAGCTGTGAAGAATAAATGCGGTGTCAGCGCCAGCAGGGATCACCATACGACTTAAGGCTTCCGCACGCGTGAGATAACGATCTTTATACTGCGCCACTAAAGGTTCCGAAGGTACCTTTCTACATCCTTGACTGAAAAGGCTAACGAAAGAGACGATTAAACACTTTTTCATTTACCTTAGCGGGATACTCACTATTGAGACGATCTAACCACTTTTTCTCTAACTCTTCTTGATATTTCTGTATAATTTCCACTTTCACTTCCTCAAATGTCTTGTAACCTGCTGGAAGACGCCGCACGACATACGCACGGCGCCATTCTCTCCCACCTCCCTGCAAGGCCGTCCAACCAGAAGCTACACTCTCTCCAAAGAAGGGGCGGTATAACTGACTTGCTTTTGAACGCTCAACAAACGCAGGCATAATACGCCATCCATATCGTCCCGCGCGGTTGAGGGAGTCTAAGCTCCCCAGCGTAGCCTCCGGTAGCCGCCTGGAAACCTCCGCTAAAGAGACCGAGTCTGAACCCACTATCTCTATTACTTCAAGGCGATCCTCTGCCGGAAAAGTATTTTTTCGCTCCTCATAGAACTTACGCAAGCCAGCTGTATCCTCCACAGCCTTTCTCCATACTTCTTGTTCGCTTATATTGAAGAAAAGCACTCCATTATAGTACTCTCGGCGCAAAAGCTCAAACTCAGGGTAACGCTTGGGAAGCTGGGGAATTTCTATATCTAACACCTTTTCATACGCATAACTTCGGAGAGCCTCCTGAAAAAGCTCTTTTGTAAGCTTACGAGCCATGAGAAGGGATTTATTTCCCGCCCAGTAAGTCAGAAAGTTCCTGACAGAATATTTTTTCTTCTCAAGCGTAAAAACAGGCGCATCCAATAAAGAAGAGGGAAGCTTATCTACGGCACCTTCTACATCAGGATATAGGGTATCCAGTGCCGTGTAGAGGTTCTGCTGAATGGCAGAATTCTCTTGATATTTATAAAACTTCAGGCGCCGCTCAAAGTAGCTTTGCTCTGCAAGTTTGTATCTTTCATCTTTTTGGAGGCGGGACTTAAGCTCACTACGCATTTCATCATAGGTACCTATGGGCTTGACTTCCAAAACCTTAAGAATATGCCAGCCAAAGCGAGTACGGAAAGGCTCACTATACCCTCCTGCAGGAAGTTTTCGCTTTATCTCCTCCATTTGGGGCATTAGACGCATCCAGCCTAACTCCCCACCTCTACTTGCACTTCCTGGATCATCTGAAAAATCTCGAGCCAAGTCTTCCCACTTCTCACCTTTCTGCAGGCGCGCATAGACCTCTCTTATGCGCTTTTCCGCAGCTATGCTATCCTTGGCTGCATAAGTAGGCCCCCACCTCACCAAAATATGAGCGGCTTTACGCTGCCCTGCGTTAGGCTGTCGCTCCCTCACATAGATAAGATGATACCCAAACCGAGTCCGAACAGGCATTGAAATGCTTCCCACTGGCGTATTGTAAGCTACTTCTTCAAAAGGAGATACCATATCAAAAGCACTAAAATATCCTAAGTCTCCTTCATTCACGGCTGCTGAGGGGTCCTCTGAATGAAGGCGCACCATGTCAGAGAATTTTCTCCCCCCTTTGACTATGGAGTCTCTGATACTCATAATCTTGTTATAAGCAGCTGCGGTATCTCCATCTCGGATAGTAATGAGAAGGTGGTAAGCGCGAATCTCCTCCTTCAAGCGACCATAAAGAGTTTGAAGCAAGGTATCCAGTACCTCCTTTTCCAAAAGGTAGGGCTTAGCCAGCTGACGAAGGTATCCCTCGTATTCCTCCTTGAATGCCCTTGTAGTGTCCATGCGCCGCCTCTGAGCATCAGCTACTTTACGACGAAAATTAAGATAGGCTTGTAAGTAGGTCCGATACTGATCAGAGGTATGCTGGGAGGCCTGTGCCCACCCACCATGAGCCTTCGCATAAGCGTATTCAAATTCTGCACGAGTAATTTTGAGGTCCTTCCCCAATCTTGCAAGCTCTTCCTGTCTCTTTGCCCAATCTTGTGCCCACAGGCAAAAGGCTAAGGCAAGCCCCATTAGCTTATAAAGTCGCATGGCGCAAATTTAATGCGCCTGGTAAGTAAGTTCTATATCAGGCAGCTGCAGAGTCCAGAAATTCTATTTTTTACGCTCTTTTAGGGTTTTATTTTACTTTGTCGTAGTGGAGGCTTTTTCTAAGCTAAAAGAAATTATAGCGGAGTTGCGCCAACGGTGCCCCTGGGATCGCTCGCAAACTTTTGAGAGTCTTATCCCACTCACTTGGGAAGAGGTGTATGAGCTTATAGC
>JANXCJ010000099.1 GCA_025060275.1 Bacteroidia bacterium
CTACGCCAATCAGTTAGCCCAAGGGAGGTATATACTCTCGCTGGATGCAGATGAGGTAGTTTCTCCTGCCTTACGAGCTTCTCTGCTAGCAGAAAAGGGACGATGGAGAGCCCAAGCTTATGAGGTTTTGCGGGTAGCTGTTTATTGTGGGGTTTTTATTCGGGTAAGTGATTGGTATCCAGATTGGAAAGTAAGGCTCTTTGCGAAAGGCATAGCAGAGTGGGATAATAAACCCGTACATGAGAGACTTCATGTAAGGGCTAAGCCTATTCGCTTAGAAGGGGAGCTATGGCATTATACTTATGCTACAGTAGAGGAGCATATGCAGCGTAATATGTGCTATGCGCGCTTAGCGGCTCAAGTGCTCTATGAAGCAGGGGTACGTGTGCGTTGGAGCCGTCCCTTCTTACGAGGCGGAGCGCGCTTCCTAAAAAGCCTGATTCTACGAGGTGGCTGGAAAGCCGGATGGAGAGGCTGGAGTATTGCCCTAATCGGAGCGAGTAACTATTTCTGGCAGGAAATTTTTCTTGCAGAGTATTGGGGTAAAAAGCACTAAGGAACTTCTCCTCAATCTTTCTTTGGAGATGCTAAAGGAGAGCCCCTTACTAATACTGCTTTTTCGCTTTTGGCATGTGCTGCGAGTTCTCATAGGGTAGGAATCTCCCACAG
Source organism: Bacteroidia bacterium (assembly GCA_025060275.1). GTDB lineage: Bacteria > Bacteroidota > Bacteroidia > SpSt-205 > SpSt-205 > SpSt-205. Next base: position 670 of record JANXCJ010000099.1, read on the forward strand.
GCTTAGTTTGTTTCCTTTCCAGAGGCATCGGTAAGGTAAGCATGCGTTAGCTGGCAGAATCAGATGCGTGATACCCCAAGCTCGCAGAGAGTCTGGGCTATTTGGAGGAGGTGTGTTTCTCCTTTTTCCATCAACCTTCTCCATGCGGGTGCGCCTTTTAAGGGTTCCACCCCATAAAGACGCCTGATTCTCTCTATATAAGTCTACTCTGTGAATCAGAAAAAATGGATATACCCATACATATGTACTCCGCCGTGCAAAGAATAAAGCTGCTTCTCCGACATGTGAAGGTGTAGCGGCGAGCAGGACGGTATCTGGAAGGTTTTCCTGTATCCATTTACCCAATCTTAGGGGTTCGCTCTCGTCCCATCTAAAGATTTGTAGGTATTCAACTCCCTGATGGAGCTGCCGAGCTAATCTGAAAGTAGCCCATCCCACTAAGAAAAATCCCAGTAGAGCCGCTCCTGTGGATATTTTTCCTATGCCGTAGTATTTTCGGGGTAAAACAAGTATTGCAGCACAGGCTAGAGGTTTGAGCCATACAGTAGCACGGGGGAGCTGTGTATGTGTAGTAGCGTCATTACAGAATTTGCTATAATTGCTAATCCTATACGCTTTTCCAGGAGTCCTACCCAGACCCAGCTTCCTACGGCTTTCGCTAATGAAGAGGGATTGAGTACCGGGTAATACAGTTCATTACTTCCCCAATGATGATGATATAGGATGGGTAGCACAAGCCACAAGCCTATCCATGCCCAGCCTTCATCTCCCAGAATGACATAAGCTATGCGCCATAGACCATTGAGCAAGAGCAGACTGAATACAGCATGTAAAGGCATGAAGGCCCACCAATTGTCAATAAGAGCATAATAAAACCATAAAACAAAGACTCGTTCGGGCGGAGTGTCTTGTAAAAACACATCCTTGGCGTAACAAGAGGGACATTTTTTGGTTAAGATCCAGGGAGGAATAGAAGCATCTTCATATATTCTGAATCCCAGAGATATAAGCAGAACCCCGTAAGTGGATCCCAAAAGTAGCCAAAAGCGAAGCGGTGTTCCAGTCAGAAAGCGTGCCATTCAAGTAATCCAGACCTCTCCTACACAAGTCTCTCCGAAGAAAGCTCTTAGGGTATCTCCGCGCTGCACCGGTCCTACGCCTTTAGGTGTACCTGTAAATAGAACATCCCCTGGCTCCAAAGAGAAATATTGAGAAGCCTCACTAAGCAAGCGAGAAAGGGGGAAGATCATTTCTTTCCCTCGCCCTTCTTGGAGGATTTCTGTATGGCGCAGCAGTTTGAAAGGGATGTTCTCCCAATCAGGTGGAATAGGAAGCCAGGCACCCCACCAAGCTGCTTTGTCAAAGGCTTTTGCCATTTCCCAGGGCAGCCCCTTACTTTTGAGAAAGGCTTGAAGGTCCCGGGCGGTAAAGTCTATACCCACGGTTATCGCATCTACAGCATCAAGGACATCTTCTGCTGATAAATTCCATCCTCCTTTTGCAATTCTAAAAACTAACTCAGCCTCGTACTCTAAGTTTTGGGAAAAAGAAGGATAGGGTATCTCCCCTGCCGCAGCCCATGCTGTGGCGGGCTTGAGAAAGAAGATGGGGCGCTCTGGCAGAGAGGCTCCCATCTCCACGGCATGAAGCGAATAGTTACGAGCTACGCATACAATCTTCATCGGCTATGCTCGCATGACTAACTCCTGCCCTTCTGTGATGAGTTCTCTCGCTCTCTGCAGTGTGGGAGCTTCTGTATAGATGCGTAGTATGGGCTCTGTGCCTGAAGCCCGAAACATGATCGCTTCGCCTTGACTAAGCATTAGCTTATATCCATCCGTCTTGTCTATCAATAGCACTTCTCTTCCTGCAAAGGTGGAAGGAGGCTTTTCTTGAAGCAAGGTTAGGATAGCTACCTTTCTTTCTTCCGGGATATGCCAATCTAACCTATCTACTGCAAAGGGACCCACTACCTCATATATCTCCCCAAAAAGAGTGTCTAAGGACTTTCCTGTTTCTAATAGCATCTGAAGGATAGTCAAGGCTATGTAAGTACCATCTCTTTCGGGGAGATGGGAGGGGATGGCTACGCCCCCAGACTCCTCAGCCCCTAAAAGGGTATCTTCCGCTGTTTGCATTCTTTCAGCGATATACTTGAAGCCAACGGGGGTGATTTCTACAGGAAGTCCCATCTTCTTGGCATACTCGCCTACCCGAGAAGCACAACTTAAGCTAACTATAACTCGCCCCTGCTGCTTACGATAGTGGACTAAATAATGTAGAATCAAAAGAATTATATGATGGGCATCTATGTATTTCCCACCCGCCCCTAACATGCCTATGCGGTCTGCATCACCATCTAATACGAAACCTACATCAAGCCCTCTCTCTTGCATGAAAACGGCGAAAGCACCTAAGTTTTTAGGTATAGGTTCTGGATTGATGCCACCAAATGAAGGATTATATTCACATCGGAAGGGATGTACATGTGGAAGGAGGCGCGTGAAAATTTTTTGACCCGCCCCATACATGGCATCAAACCCTATCTTATAGGATAACTGGCTAAGCTTCTTCAAGTCAAATTGAGTTTTTATATAGTTGTAATACAGGGCTTCCATGTCATATATTTCTATTTGACGGCTTTTGATGAGGTCCTCCCATTTATCTTGAATTTCTATGGGGGTTTCGGGGATGAGGGTCTCTATTTCTTTGAGGATAGATACGGGGGCAGGTCCGCCGTAAGATGCCTTGAGTTTGTATCCAAGATACTCGGGAGGATTATGAGAAGCAGTAATTACGATTCCTAAGTGGCATTGATGTTGAAGGTTAGCTAAGGACACCATGGGAGTATAAGCAAAAGAGGGGCTTATATAGACTTTTAAATCTCTCTGAGCAAGTTGCTGAGCTACTGCCACAGCTAACTGTCCTGCCATGAAGCGGCAGTCGTACCCTATCATCACTTTTGGAGAAGTGTAATAACGATGGAGCCACTTCGCTGTACCCTCAACTACCCGGCTGAGATTGGCAAAAGTGAAATCCTTTGCTATGATGGCACGCCATCCATCTGTACCGAAACGAATCGGCGTCATAGAGCAAAGTTAGGGCTTCGTAGAAGCGTATAGACTAGAATACAAATCTTCTATATCTCTCAAGAGCCTTTTTTCTCCGTACTTTTCCTGGATATATTTCTGGGCTGACTCTGCCCGGGCTTTGTAGGCAGGAAGGGAGAGTAAAAACTCTTCTAAACTTTTCTCTAAAGGTTCATACAGAAGAAAACCCCACTTACCTTTCTCTAAAATGTCTGGGACGCCTCCTACGGGGAGTGCAGCCACTGGTACCCCGCAAGCTAACCCCTCTATCAAGCTAACTGGCGTACCCTCATTATCTGAAACTAACACCAGCGCGTCCAATGCGCGCAATACTACGGGTATATCCCATCTCAGTCCTGCCCACACAATACGCTCCTCAAGCGAAAGGGCATGGGTGCTTCTTTCTAAGTGTGTTCTCTCAGGACCTTCACCTACTATGACAAGGCGCAGGTTGGGGAAGCGCTTCACTAATTCTGGCAGTGCACGGATGAGTCTATCTACCCTCTTGATAGGCACGAGGCGTCCAGTCCATCCCAAAAGCAAACCTGCTTCTGATTTCTGCCACTGGGCCCTTAGCTTGCTAACCGCCTCAGCATCGTAGCTATTCAGCGTATCTAAGGGTAGTCCCAAAGGGATTACCACGATTTTTTTGGGGGGAGCGACCCGATAAGATTCGGCTAACTCTTGCTTTTGTCCCTCACTAAGTGCTATGATACGATGCGTAAGCCGAGCTAACAAACGCTCAATTTGCAAATAAATCCTTGAAAGAAGTGAAGAAAAATACCCTCTAAAAGAATGTCCGTGAAAAGTATGAATGCGCACAGGAACTCCTGCTAGCCATGCAGCTATCCTCCCTAATGCCCCTGCTTTAGCAGTGTGAGTATGAACGATATGGGGCTTCCATCGGCGCATAAGACGCCATAAGTAAAAAAGGGCTCTCATGTCTTCTTGCCAGCTAGGCTCTCGCTGCATAGAAGGGATATAAATGATAGGAACCTCATAAGCCTCTATCCACTTCTGGGCTCTTATTTCTCCTGCAGGCTCTTGTCCCGCTACTATCAACACTTCATATTGAGAGGGCTTGAGATTACGGGCAAGGAGTAGCACATGTTGGGCTGCTCCACCCACATTAAGCCGACTAATTATAAGGAGAACCCGTATTTTTGACACTGCTTCAAATTTAGGATGGGGTACGGCGTCATCCTGATAGCTCTCATGCAGGGAGTTGGGAAAGGAAATGGGGCTTACAGCATGAGGGAATGTAGTCTCTGCATAACTGACTCTGTTAATAGGCCTCGCATAGCAGCTTGGCTTAGTGCTCTCTTACCAGGCGCAGGTCAAATCTATAATAGAGCTTATTGGAAAGCTCCCATTATTTGGGCTGCACTGGGAGTGACAGGCTATCTGGCCTACCGACATCATCAGAGCTACCTCGCCTATCGCAAAGCCTATAGGGAAGCCTTAGAGGGAAATAATCCTCTGCCTTCTATTCCTCCAGAAAATCTTCGTTTTCTTAGGGAAAGTTATCGGAAGGATAGAGATGTTTTGTTGCTGGCATTTTTCGTAGTGTATGGTCTTCAAATAGGAGAGGCTTATGCGGATGCCCATTTGAGGGGTTTTAGCATCTATGGGGGGCTGAGTCCTGGGGGCTTTGTGCTACTATGTCAATGGTGAAAGAATGGCAAAGAGTTATAGCTATTTTGACGCATCCGGCAGTTTTAGAGGCTGCATGGCTGTCTTACTGGAGCCGATGGGATATAAGGTGGATAGTAGCTTCTTGGGGGCTTCTGGTGGGGGCAGGGGGGCTGCTGTATGTATGGCTTAGACAACGCCCAAGGGATATTCAGTTCCTGCTGGGGTCTAATAGGCGTTTTCTTCTTTTATGGAATTTCCTAGTGCTGGGAGGATTTTGGGCTGCTACGGCAGAGCCTCTATTGCGCTTGTGGGTGAGCTTCTTTCTGTGGATGAGCCTGTGTGGGTTTTTATTCCACTGGTGGAGGGAGTATTCCTTCCATGTGTATGGGTGGAGCGGCCTTATGGCATTTTTCTTAGGATACGGGCGGAGTTATCCTCTTACACTTCTCCTTCTTTTCTTTGTTTCTATGGGTGTGGCGGTTTTACGATACCTTCAAGGCGCTCATCAAATTTCAGAGTTGCTTTGGGGGGCTGGGGCAGGTACAGTCTTTGCCCTTTGCTTCGTGGGGATTCATGAACTTTCAAATGCAGCCGGCTGAGCTGAAGCGTAAAAGTAACAGTAACTGAGCCCATGGTTTGGAGGGGTTTGTGTTAAGTTAGCTCAATCTATGGATATTATTCTTCGGGGAGTTCGCACGCATACGCTCAAAAACTTCACTATAGCATTTCCGAGATACAAATTTATTGTCGTTACAGGTGTAAGTGGCTCTGGTAAAAGTTCCTTGGTGTATGATACGCTCTACGCAGAGGGGCAGAGGCGCTATGCGGAGACTTTCTCTACGTACGCGCGTCAATTTATGCAGACCATGGAACGGCCCGACATAGATAGTTTGGAAGGGCTAAGTCCCGTGATTGCAATGGAGCAGCACCGATATGTGCATAATCCTCGTTCTACCGTGGGTACTACTACGCAGATTTATGACTATCTCAGGCTTTTATATACTCGTATAGCTGAGCCGCATAGTCTCGTCACAGGAGAGAAACTTGTGCGCTATACCGAGGAGGGACTTTTGGCTATTCTTCGGGAGCGTTTCGGGGGAAAAAGGATACAAATCCTTGCGCCTATTGTGCGGGCTCGCAAAGGACACTATAAGGAAGAATTCCAAAAACTCCTCAAGAAGGGATTAGACCATGTGAGAGTGGATGGAGTGTGGTATGATTTGTCCATGGGTATTCCTACGCTGGCGCGTCATGAGATTCATGATATTGAAGTACTTATAGATATATTAGACCCGGGCAAGAATCCAGAGGCGCTTGCTCGCGCTGTAAGCCTAGCTCTGAAAATGGGCAAGCGTTCACTGTATGTAATTCAAAAGGGGGAGTCAGAAGTATGGGCGTACTCCCTGGACTATATAGACCCTGCTACGGGTACTAGCTTTCCAGAACCTCAACCTAATACTTTCTCATACAATAGTAGCTATGGGGCATGCCCCACGTGTAGAGGAATGGGCACCGTACGGGTCTTAGATACGCAAATGCTTTTTTTTGATCCTTCTCTGCCGGCCTCCAGGGCTTTAGCCCCCGTGGAAGAAGATGAGAAAATCCTTCTTTTCTGGAAAAAACTGCTTGAGCGCCATAAAGTCTCACCTAATACACCTTGGGAACAGGTGCCCAAAGAAATCCAACGAGAGCTTATTTGGGGCCCTGCCCAAGAGGGTCAATTTTTTTTAGAGCGAGACTCAGAAAGCGAGTATCCTCTCGGCAAATGGCATCGCCCTGCTTCTTTGTGGGAATATATTCAAGCTGCCTACTACGATGAGCGGGTTCCTTTCTGGGTAGAAAGGTACCTAAGAAGTCAGCCTTGTCCTACCTGTGAAGGCAAACGTCTCCGTAAAGAATCCTTAGCTTTTAAGATAGAAGGGCTTTCCATCGCAGACGTAGGGCTTATGGAACTTGCAGAGGTGGGGAGATGGTTGGAGGAGCTGCCTCCTAAGCTTTCCCCCATAGCACGAG
>JANXCJ010000009.1 GCA_025060275.1 Bacteroidia bacterium
ACTGTAATAACGCCATCCTTTCCAACCTTTTCCATGGCATCGGCAATGAGCTTGCCTATCTCTTCATCTCCATTTGCGGATAGAGAGGCTACTTGAGCGATTTCTCTAGAACTCGTAACAGGGCGGCTGAGCTTCTTGAGCTCTTCTACTACAACTTTTACGGCTTCATCAATCCCACGCTTGACCTCCATGGGATTAGCCCCTGCTGTTACGGTCTTAAGCCCCTCCCTGAAGATGGCTTGAGCTAATACAGTGGCAGTCGTAGTGCCATCACCCGCTACATCTGAGGTTTTAGAAGCCACTTCTTTCACCATCTGAGCACCCAGGTTTTCAAGCGGGTCTCTGAGTGTAATCTCCTTAGCCACTGTGACGCCATCCTTGGTGACAAGGGGTGCCCCGAATTTCTTCTCAATTGCTACATTTCTTCCACGAGGACCCAGAGTTACCTTTACTGCATTTGCCAGAGCATCCACGCCCGCGAGCAACTTGGCTCGCGCTTCTGTGTTGTAACGGATAATCTTTCCCGTTGCCATAGCTCTTTTTGTTTTTTAGTTTCTTAGCTAATCACAGCGTAAATGTCAGACTCTCTCATAATGAGATAATCCTTGCCATCTATAGTGATTTCGGTCCCTGCATATTTACCATAGAGGACCTTGTCGCCTACCTTAACTGTAAGGGGCTCATCCTTTTTGCCGGGACCGACAGCTACCACTGTACCTTTCTGAGGCTTTTCCTTTGCTGTGTCTGGAATGATGATGCCAGCTGCCGTCTTCTCTTCTGCAGGTGCTGGCTCTACTACTACTCTGTCCGCTAAAGGTTTGATGTTTATCGCCATATGCTCCTTGATTTTGGTTTGATAGAAATAGAACAACTAGTATGCCAGTGCCCATATAAGACTGCCAACTTGTCAAAATGTCAGCCACCCTGCTGTCAAAAAGATGTATGATTCTTGCTTAGGCTACCTTCTCTCCATCACAAAGGCTTAGCCCAGGCCAACCTCCCGCAGAATATCCCTTGAGATGACTAATTGCTGAATCTCAGAAGTACCCTCTCCTATAGTGCAGAGTTTTATATCCCGGTAGTACTTTTCTACCGGATAGTCCTTTATGTATCCGTAGCCTCCGAAGATTTGGACAGCTTCATTACAAATTTTCACTCCCACTTCACTTGCATAATATTTAGCCATAGCCGAATAACGAGTAACGGGCTGCCCTATATTTTTGAGGTAAGCGGCCTTATAGGTCAGAAGTTCTGCTGCGGCTAATTCCATAGCCATATCAGCCAGTTTAAAGGCTATTGCCTGATGCTCTATAAGAGCTTTGCCAAACTGGGTGCGTTCTTTTGCATATTTGAGAGCGGCTTCATATGCCCCTTTAGCAATGCCGAGAGATAAGGCAGCTATAGATATACGCCCCCCATCCAGCACTTGCATTGCCTGATGAAACCCTTCTCCTACCTCACCAATACGCTGAGTATCAGGTACCCATACCCTATCCAAACCTACCCATGCCGTTTCACTAGCTCGCATACCCAATTTATCCTCCTTCTTGCCGGGGATAAGTCCTGGCGTACCTTTTTCAATGATGAAAGCAGTAGCATTCCTAGAAGCCCGGCGATCACCCGTACGGGCTATCACCACGTACACATCTGCGGAGATTCCGTGTGTGATAAAATTTTTCTGCCCCGTTATAATCCAACCATCACCCTCTCTTACTGCCACCGTATCCATGTTAGAAGCATCAGAGCCCGTATTCGGTTCTGTCAGTGCCCAAGCTCCTAGCCATTCCCCTGAGGCTAACTTTGGAAGATACTTTCTACGCTGTTCCTCACTACCATGATAATAAATATGTCCTGTACAGAGTGAATTATGCGCTGCCACTGACAGAGCAAAAGCTCCATCTACCGCTCCCAGTTCTATAATCGCAGCTACGTACTCATAGTACCCTAACCCCGCTCCCCCATACTCTTGCGGAATAAAAATGCCCATTAACCCATAATTTCCTGCCTCTCTGAGTAACTCTAAGGGAAAGCGTTGCGTCTCATCCAGCTCCCGGACATGGGGCAGAACCTTATCCTGCGCAAAACGACGAGCTATTTCCTGTACTTGACGCACGGTTTCAGGTACCTCTAAGGAGAAACCCTCCTTCTCGGTTAGCACAGCTTGCATATCCATCTGCTACAATATTAATACAAACTCACGGACCACGTCATGGGCTTTTTGTTGAAAGCCTGTTCCATGCTTGACGTGCAAGCTCATAATCTGGCTCATACGCTAAAGCATGCTCCAAATGCTTTTTCGTTAGTTCTAACTTTCCTAAGCCACCAGCTATTATGGCTGCATTATAATGAAGTTGTGCATTCCATGGCTGTATCTGCGTAAGCTTGTAAAGCTCCTGGTAAGCCTCTTCAGTTGTGATTCTTCCAAGCTGATAAGCTAAGAGAGTATAGCGAAAACGTGCATCAGGGTAGAAGGGTGCCATTTGCGTGATTTTATGCCAGCCATCCAAGGCTTTCTCAAGGGCTCCTACCATCTCTAATAGATAGCAGTATAACTCCATCGTGCTAAGCGTAGAATCTTTCTGAATAGCTTCTTCAGCATACGGAAGCGCATCAGCAGGTTGACCCTTAAGAAGAAGCGCTTGCGCAAGAGCAGCTGAAGGCCCCCACCTTCCTAATATACTTAGAGCTTGCTCTAACAGCTCCCTATCTCGCCGGCTTTCGTTATACCACTTGAGATAAGCTTGTCCCACCCATATAGAGTCAGGATGGGGCTCCGTAGCACAGATGAGTTTCAGAGACGATCTGACGTGAGTCCGCTCTTTCTCAACTACTCTTATATAGTGATCAGTAAATTGAGCATGAGGAATGTCACTTGTGGGGCCCTTGGGCATGTGACACTTGACGCACTCAGTACGGGGGTGGGAGGGTGAGCTGCAGCCTTTCTCATGACAACTTATGCAACGCTTATCATATGAGGGGGAAGGAGAGAGAGGATGCGGGTCATGACAAGTCGTGCAGGTCAATTTTGCCCTTTGGAAGCAGGTAGAACGCAAAAGCCTTTCTACATGAGAGGCGATCCCAAAGCTCCCCAATTCAGGGCGCTCTGGCAGGAATATAACCCAATAAGCTGCTAAGGAGTCCCCAGGCTTCCAGCCCTTCCTCTTTTCTATAGCAATGCCCTCCAAGTGACACCGGCTACATACATCCATTTGGCGCTGGGGCGACCATTTACTCCAATGATAGGCAGGGTCCTTAGGGTTAGCTACATGCTGGCTGCCAGGACCATGACAAGACTCACACCCCAGAGCGTGTCCTAACTGGGAATACTGATTGTAAGTTCCTTCAATAGATATCCATCCACTCGCATGACAGAAAAGACAACTCGGCTGAATCTCTCGGGAAAAACGAGAATTGTGCCCCTCTGCATAGCCGGGAGACAGGTCCCATTTACGAGAAAGGCTATACCACGTAAGCGGTGCCTCATATAGAAAGCCATTGCGGAATAGAAGGTAAGAGCGCGTCTGATGCCCCGAACCAATCACATAATCTAATCTCTCCCGCCGAATATAAACAGTATCACCTGCTTGCAGACGATACTCATACAGCACCAGTGTATCCCCCTCCCATCGCGCATGATAATAAAATTTGCGATGCGGATCATACACAGGAGACTGCTGAAAATCTTCTAACCGCTTTAGGCTACTAGTAATGCGTTGAAAGGAGTGAGCTTTCCAGGTAGAAGCATACGCTTTGCTAATGGCTGCATGACACGATGCACAGATTGAGTCGCCTACATATTTACTCTCTCTTTCTTCTTTTACCTCGCCTCCCTGACAAGAAACATAAAGAGCTATACATAGCGCCCCCAGCACTGCCATCCACCCTCGCACGAGCCATCTGGCGGATTTGAACCGCCGACCTGCTGATTACGAATCAGCTGCTCTACCGCTGAGCTAAGATGGCGTGGGAACTGGTGGATTCGAACCACCGACCTCCTGCTTGTAAGGCAGGCGCTCTAAACCCCTGAGCTAAGCTCCCTCACAAAGGTACAAAACTGAGATTATATAGGCTCCGCTATCGCCAAAAGAGAAGACCCCCGCCAACTTCTCGGAAGAATACGCCCCTCCCAGTACATCAATTCTCCTACCATTCGGTGAAATAAAAGCGCCCATCCCCGCGGCGGCTCAAAACTTTCTGCTCTACGCCCTATTAGCTTGATAGTCAGCCAGATTATCCAGTACAGGCTATGAAAAAAATACCTCCAAAAAATCAGACGATAACCTGCTTTTTCTAATTCCCCCTCAAGAGTGGAAATGTCGTATCTCAAGAAGTGCCCCCATGTCCTATCAAAGACAGACCATATACCCATACCAGCAGGGACTGTCAGATAAAGGTATCGCATTCTAACAAAGTGCTCCTTGATCTGGCGTAAAAAATATACCCTCTCTGGAATATGTTCTAGAACATCAAATAGGGCTACACTGCAGTAAGTCATCCGCTCCTCCGCAGGCAACTCAAAAGCATCTTGTCCATATCGGATAGGCAAATTAGGGGGGGTCGAAGCGGTAAGAGGAGTGAGTTCTACGCCTTTTACATCCCAACCCTTATTGAGGAGATAGGCTAGAACAAAGCCTCTACCTGCCCCTATTTCCAACAATGGCTCTGCTCGCCATTTACTGAGATAATGAAAGATAAGGTTGTTACGAGCTATATGCCAGAAGTTTCGCTCCACACCCTCCGCATATGCAGCAAGCTGTTGAGCTTCCGAAAAGGCTGTATCTGAAAGAGCCCTATGCATGCAAGGTTTTCTTTATTTTTTTCAGCTGCGACAATATAAACTGAAATATTTGTATCAATTCATCAGTATCAAAGAAAAACTTTACGCCAGCTGCTTCATATATCTCAGGCACTGTCTTGATATATCCCAAGGAGAGTGCATGAAGATACTTATCTACTGTTGCTTCTGGATTTTTACTGTACGCATACCACACTTGAAGAGCACCTAACTGGGCTAGTCCGTATTCTATATAATAGAGAGGTACCTCAAAAATATGGAGCTGCTTGTGCCAAAGTGTCTCTAAGGTGCCTTCCGGCCATTCTACCTCCCTTCCATGAAAGCGCAGGTAAAGTTCTTTCCACTTTTCACGCCGCTGTTTTACAGTATGATTTGGATGCTTGTAAAGCCACTCTTGAAAGGCGTCTACAGTAGCTATCCATGGGAAAAGCGTTATGATGCGACTAATGTGCTGAAACCAGGCCCGAGCCTGATCAGAAGGATTAGGATAAAATACAGCAGGGTAAAGAGCCATGAGTTCCATGCTCGTTGAGGCTAACTCAGCTACCTCAGATGGGTATTCCCGCTGAAGGAGGAAGGGAAGGTGTCTACTCTGGAAGGTATGTAGGGCATGTCCCACTTCATGTACGAAAGTTATCAAATCGCTATGGGAGCCAGCAGCATTCATAAAAATAAAGGCCATACCAGATTCTTGCAGAGAGTAGTTATAGCCGCCAGGGGCTTTGCCAGGCCTGGAGAAAAGGTCTAAATGTCCCATTTCTTTCATATAGCTCACTACTTCGGCTATGCGGGGATGAATACGGTGAAACACCTCTATACTTTTCGTGATAAGTTCTTCCTCTGTTTGAAAAGGGCGCAAAGGTCTATGAGGGTCACAGGCATCTACTGCCAAATCCCAAGGGTATAGAACCTCTAATCCAAGCATCTGCTTGCGATGATGCATCAAACTCTTATACAAGCGACGAACAAGACGCTCTACTAGCCTGTGGAAATTATGGCATAATTCCACACTCCAGTCAAAGCGACCTAGCTGGCGAAAACGAAAATCATAATAGTTCTCAAATCCCGCATTCCGAGCCATCTGCGTACGCGTAACGATAAGCTGACTCATAATTTCCTCTAAACGCTCCGCATAGGCAGCTCGGGCATTGTAGATTTTATGCCATGCTTCTTCTCTACGATCCCTGTCAGGAGACTCTAGAAATAAGCTTGCTTGCGGCAGGGTAAAGGTCTTTCCCTCTATTTCCACCGTAAGCTGTCCTATAAGTTCATTATACTCCTTCGCCAGGAGCTCAGCCCTAACTTCTAGAGGAATATTCTCCGGGCGATAGAGATCAAGGTAGTTCTGTACGATTCGGTTGAAGTTGAAGAACTCCTCTTGGGGGAGGAGAGCCCGCCAGGGAGATTCCCAATACTTGCGATAAAGATGATAGCGTGCTTCCTGTAGCTTAGGTTGAATTTCTTCTATATATTTCTCATAAGCCTTTCTACTATTCTCATCTTGGGTATTTTGAGTGAAGCGAATAAAACTCCATGCTGCTTCCTCACTAACTGCCACTTCTAGCTCATTGACACGACGAAGCCATTGATAGAAATCAGAGAAACTCCTACAGGTAGTACTGCGGAGCTCTTCCACGAAGGGAGCAAGAACCTCCCAGCTTGTTAGATGGAGTTGTAGGGGAAGCCATTCTCGTAGCGGGCGAGTGATTTGCATGTTGCAAAAAAACAAAAATTCACTCTATCGGTTCTGAGAGACATCCCCTGCAACTTCATACCTTTTATCCTTGACACGTTCGTATCCTGCTCGGGCCTTTTGAATTAAACCTGTTCTACCTACACTTTGTGCGATTTTTTCAGCTTCTTTGTAATAGAGACGCGCATTATGCCAGTCACCGGCTCGCTCATAGAGTTGAGCTAAGTACAAGGCAGCATATCCCCGAATCCAGTGTTCCTTTTCTGTAACCTGCCGAGTAGCCTGATAGTAAGCAAACCGCGCAGGCTCTTCCCTACCCCACCGATGATAGAGCCTTCCATAAGTATAATACAGCATAGCTCGATCATCACCTGTGAGGGATGATATCATTTCCCGAAGAGGCTCCAATGAATCACGGGCAGCCTCAAACTGTCTTCGTTGGATGAGCCAGCGAACCTTCCAAAGGAGCTGCTCTACTTTATGAGGGGGAGAGACAAGCCACCCTTTGGCAAATTCTTGAGCTATGATATCTTCTTCCCACAGTAGATTAGAATAGCTAATAGCTGCATGCCATAGCTCCTTAGCCATAGTGGTATCACCCCGAGTCCATGCTATGTACCCTCTCCATGTATATTGAGAAGCTAGTCCGAAGGGTTGAAACTGCTTGATTACAAACTGACGCCAAGTCTCTTCAGCTTCTTTCCACCTTCCTTGGTACAAATAGACCTTCCCTAACCAGTAAAGAGCGTAAGGAAAACGACTTACTTGGGGTAATTGGCTGAGACTTACTAGCATAGTCTCTGCCTCTCCGAGACGTCCTTCTTCTACTGCATGTAGAGCGATCGCAAAACGCCAAAGGTAGGGAGGCACCCTTTGTGAGAATAGCAAATACCTGCAGCTATCCAACCATTTACCTGCTAAAGTGTCAAAGTTTTTTAGGAGAAAGAAATACAATAGACTAGCCTCCCAGACGATGTACCCTTCGGATTGAGCTGCCTGACGCAAGTGCTCAATCGCTTTTGCCCATCTTTGTTCTGGTTTACCGGGTATCCATCTTTCATAGGGGGGCGGTAGAGTAGCGAATACTACTTGCCATAGTCCTTGCCACTGGTGTGTAAGGGGATCTCGGGGTAATCCCTTCTGAATGAGCCGCCAGCTTTTCCAAGCTGCCATGCCCGCAGAGAGCCAGTCCCGTTCCATAGCAGCTATGACAGCCCTTTGCGCATATGCATCTGCTACTAACTCTGGCAAGGTTGGAGCGATCTGCCGCTCAAATTGCCTCTCATATAGATTTGTAGTTTCCCAAAAGGCTTTCCGCTCGGCAGGAGATAAAGGAAATAGTGCCTTAAAGAAGGCTATCCGATGATTATCCCACGTGATGTAGGACCCATTCCATTCAAGGGTAACCTCGCGCTCTGCAGCCTCAAAATCCAGGTCCCATAGCGCATAAATAAAACCTGCCCGTTGCGCAGAGAGCCAACTAAGGCATACTAACAGCCACTTCCTCAAAGAGAGTATGATCTACAAGGATTCGCCCGCAGTTCTCACAGACAAAAATTTTGTTCCGTTGCATGAGTTCCCACTGCAGCTGGCGAGGCAGCAATGTATAACATCCCCCACAGGCTACTCTTCCCTCCTTGTCATCTATCACAGTTACTGGAACAAGAGCTTGCCCTCCTCTGAGTGAACGGCGACGACGCTCAAAAAGTCTAAATAGCCGTACATCCATCTCCTGAATGTGCTCTGAGAGAGCTTTTATCCTTTCCTGCAACTCCTCTTCTTGCTGATGGGTAAGCCTATGTATCTCTGCTAATTGAGCTTCTTTTTCTGCAATGAGCCGCCGAATCTCCTCTAAACGCTTCTGTTCCTCGGATTGCCTGTGCCGAAGGCTTTCTACTCTTGCTTGCAGGCGAGAAATATCCCTAAGATTTTTTTCTATGGTCAGTCGGGTTTCCCGAAGCTCTGTCTCTATTTTGTAGTACTCTTGCTCATTGCGAACTGCCATGAGAGTCTTCTGCAGCTTGATCTCATGGTCTCTCAAACTATCATTACTTACATGTAATGTACGAATATCACTCTCAAGCTGACGAAGTTGAGAACTCAGTTCTTGGAGTGAATGATTCAGTGCTGTGGCTTTATCTTGAAAGTCTTCTATCTGCTCAGGTAAATCTCCTTTCTTCTGCTGGAGGGCATGCATGCGGTTATAGAGGACTTGTAGCTGGATAAGCTCCACCAAACGATCATGGACCGCAGTAGTTTCTATAGTCATCATATCCAGTATGAAATGGGACTAGTTCGTATATGCGTAACAAAGATAGGGAGCATAGGAAAATAGGTTCGCAGAAGATTAGCTAAGGTAGTGGTGATTGTTTTTTCGGACTCATAGTGTCCTATGTCAGCTAGCCAGATTCGCTCCTGCGCTTCAAAGAAGCGATGATAGGGTATGTCAGCTGTAAGGAAAGCCTGTGCACCAGAAGCTAAAGCTTGTGGTAGGAGAAAGCTACCAGCACCCCCACACACAGCTACCCGACGAATGAGCATATCCTTTCCCTTAGCATAGCGAATCACAGGCACACCAACCCTCTCCCTCACAAGATGAAATAGGTCCCAAATTTCTATTGGAGTTTCCAACTCACCAATATAGCCTATGCCATGAGAAGGAGCAGTAGCATGCAAAAATCCAACGGGCTTCAAGCCCAAAACTTCACACAAGCCATAATTAACCCCATTAGGGGCATGGTCAGCATTCGTGTGAATAGCATAGACAGCTATACCCGCTTGAATAAGATGGTAAATAAGCCTATCTGCGTAAACATCCCACAAGAGGCGAGTGCGGTGTCCATACCAAAGCGGATGATGAACCACTATGAGGTTGGCATTAAGCTCCTTGGCCTCCTCTAATACTCCCGGGGTAATTTCTAAGGCCGTGAGAACACCCTCCACGCGAGAATCAGGATCACCCCAGAGAAGCCCTACATTATCATGGGACTCAGCCCAGGCAGGGGGCGCCCAAGTTTCCAGTACCTGGACAACCTCCTTTATACAGGTCATTTACTAGAACTTTTTCTAGGCCGACCCCTGGAAGGGGCAGGGGAAGGAGTGGCAGGGGGGCGCCCACGGCGTCCCCGACGAGAAGTAGAAGAGGATACCGCTTGTACTTCCATTAGCGGAGCTGCCTCCAATAGCTCCGGTGCAGGCAAGGACACAACTCGCTCCTGTTGAAGTCGCTCAAAGTAACCTGTGCCAGCAGGAATCTTCTGCCCCGTGATTACATTTTCCTTGAGACCAGCCAAGTCATCAGTACGAGCATTAACCGCCGCATCTATGAGAACCCTAATAGTTTCTTGGAAGGAAGCGGCGGATAACCAGCTCCGAGTAGTAGAGGCAGCGCGGGAAATACCTAAGAGTTTCGGCTGCCCTACTGCAGGTCTAGCCAAACGCGCCTGGATAGGACGACGATTCATAGCCTGCAAAGAGTGATTTATGTCTTCCAACTGATGGAGGGTAAGAAGGCTACCCGCATGTATATCCTCAGCATCCCCTGGATCAATGACAATGTATTTTCCTTGTAGTAGGGCATTTTCTTGGAAGAATTCAGCTTTATCTACTACTTCCTCAGGTAGAAATACCGTATCACCCGGGTCTACTATCTCTACTTTTTGCAGCATTTGCCGGAGAATAATCTCCAGGTGTTTCGTACTGATTCGTACTGCTTGCGGTGCATAAATCAACTGAATATTTCTAAGGAGGTACTCCGCCACAGCTGAGATACCCAAAATACGCAGGATATCATGAGGGTTGATTGGACCATCGCAGAGTGGCTGTCCTGCCCGTACTTTATCTTTATCCTGTACGAATAGTAGCCGACTCGTAGGAACTACATGTAGTACTCGCATGCGCCCATCCGGGGACTCTATTTCAATTTCTTGGCGATTAGTGCGGCGCTTGCGCATTCTTACAATCCCGTCTATTTCAGCCAGCACAGCGGCAGGATTAGGGGACCGTGCCTCAAATAGTTCAGTAACCCGAGGGAGGCCACCTGTAATATCGGCTGTACGAGCAGCTTGTACCGGCGTACGCGCCAAAATCGTGCCCGCCTCCACACGCTCTCCATCCTTCACCATGATCCGAGCACCCACCGGAAGCATGAAAGTTTCAATGGGCTCGTCATAATCATTCAAAATCTGGAGAGATGGTGAGAGAAATCTATCAGAAGACTCGGTAACGATATACTCGTCCTGTTGGGATTCCTCTATATGCTCCCTACGATAAGTCTCCCCTTCTTTCAAATCGGTCCATCGGAGACGCCCAGCTGTACTTGCCAGAATATGCCTTGCATAAGGGTCCCATGAGCAAATCTCCTGACCTTTAGCAACAAACTCTCCAGAAGTAACTCGGAGAACTGAAGCATATGGCACATCAGCCTTCCAAACGAGCTGCCCTGTTTGAGGGTGCCTAAGGAATACTTCACTCGTACGACTAATTACCACTGTTTCTATTTCTCCCCTGTACCTTCGCTGTACGGTACGCAAGTCCTCACTGAACTCTACTATTCCTTCGTATTTAGCCTTGAGGGCACTTTGACCTGCTATCCGCTGGGCAGCCCCTCCTGTATGGAAGGTTCTTAGAGTGAGTTGTGTCCCGGGCTCTCCGATAGATTGGGCAGCAATGATGCCTACAGCTTCTCCTACTTCTACAAGCCTTCCAATAGCAAGATGTCGTCCATAACACTTTTGACATATACCTCTCTCTGCCTCACAAGTGATGGGGGAACGAACCTCTACTGCTTCTATGCCCGCCTCTTCTATTGCTTTGGCGATAGTCTCAGTAAGCTCTTCATTTGCACCGCACAGTTTCTGGCCTGTTACTGGATGATAAATATCATTTAGCGCAAAGCGCCCAACAATACGACTAGAGAGGGACTCCACGAGCTCATCATTCTCATCGTAGAGAGCGGTGAGACGCAAACCCCGAAGCGTACCACAATCCTCCTCAGTAATTACCACATCCTGCGCTACATCTACGAGCTTACGCGTGAGGTATCCCGCATCAGCCGTCTTGAGAGCTGTATCAGCTAACCCCTTGCGTGCTCCATGTGTAGAGATAAAGTATTCAATCACATTCAGCCCTTTACGCAAGCTGGAAAGAATAGGGGTTTCTATAATCTCTCTTGCGCCCAGACGACGCTGAGGCTTATTCATAAGCCCTCGCAAAGCACAAAGCTGACGTACTTGCTCTCTTGAACCGCGCGCACCTGAGTGCATCATCATGTAGATAGGATTGAAACCTTCCTGGTGACGCTCTAGCTCCCGAATAAGCTGATCTGTGATTTCATTAGAGGTCCGGGTCCAGAGGTCTATGATCTTATTGTACCTTTCGCCATCGCTGATGAGGCCCATCCTGTACTCCTCGCGCGTTTCTTCGCGCTGGGCAAAGGCTTCCCGAATCAGCCTTTCTCGGTTAGAAGGCTCTATTACATCGTAAAGCGTAAAAGATAATCCCCCCTTGAAGGCTGTATAAAAGCCTAACTCCTTGATTTTGTCCAAGAACTCAGCTGTGCGGCGATGGTCCGTGCGACGGAAAACCTCCATGATCACATCCCGAATAGCCGTCTTAGTAAGGAGCTGATTCACGTAAGGCATTTCAGGAGGGAGGGTCTGATTGAATATTACACGCCCAGGAGTAGTAATAACTTTCTGATTATTCGGCAGACGAACTGTAACCCTAGCATGGAGGGCTACCTTGCCGGCATGATAAGCTTGAAGAGCCTCTTGGGGACTTCCAAACACAGCCCCTTCTCCGGGGACACCTACCCGTTCCTTCGTAAGATAATATAGACCCAACACCATGTCTTGAGAAGGAACAGCAATAGGTGCACCATTTGCAGGATGCAGAATATTATGGCTAGAAAGAAGTAGAATCTTAGCCTCTGTTATGGCTGATTGGCTGAGGGGTACATGAACAGCCATTTGATCCCCATCAAAGTCGGCATTATAACCTGTACAAACGAGGGGATGAAGCTGAATTGCCTTTCCTTCTACCAGTTTAGGTTGAAATGCCTGAATGCCCAGACGGTGGAGCGTAGGTGCTCTATTCAGCAAGACAGGATGTCCCTTTAGTACATTTTCTAAGATAGGCCAGATTCGGGGGTCTTTCCGTTCTACGAGACGGCGACCACTCTTTTCTGTCCGCACGACGCGCTGAGCCAGGAGGTCCCTAATAATGAAAGGCTTGAAAAGCTCTACCGCCATGTCTTTAGGCAGACCACACTCATGAAGCTTGAGGTGCGGACCTACCACAATCACAGACCTGCCTGAATAATCTACTCTTTTACCTAGTAAGTTTTGACGAAAGCGTCCCTGCTTGCCCTTAATATTTTCGCTGAGAGAGCGAAGGATACGACCGCTGGCACTTTCTGCAGAAGCGCGAGTTTGATTACGCTTACGGGCACTATCCATCAGAGCATCTACCGCCTCCTGCAGCATCCGCCGTTCGTTATTTAGCAGAATCTCGGGCGTACGCGACTCCATCATGCGGCGCAGACGATTATTGCGCTGAATAAGACGACGATACAGATCATTCAGATCAGCGGCTGTAAAACGCCCTCCTGGCAAAGGAATGAGCGGACGCAACTCTGGCGGAACCACCGGAATCACACGCAAAATCATCCACTCCGGACGATTCTCCACTCTCCTGTTTGCAGAACGAAACTCTTCTACTACTTTCAAACGGCGTAGAATTTCTGTGCGTCTTTGCTGCGAAACTTCTGTTTCTAATTGGGTTCGGAGCTCAGCTGCTAGCTTATCCAGGTTCATCTGCCGCAAGAGCTCATCTAGAGCCTGCGCACCCATCTTAGCAACAAACGAGTTAGGCTGTATAGCTGGATTATCTTTAGCAGCAGCTTGTAATGCCCTGACTAACTTGAGATACTCCTCCGCGGAAAGGAGGTCCCCCTCCTTAAGTGTCTTATTGAAGTGAATAGCATCCCCTACCTTGAGGACCACATAGCGATCATAATAAACTACCTGTTCCAGCTTCTTTGCATTATAGCCTAAAAGAGAGCCAAGTTTAGGGGGAGTATGACGGAAATACCAGGGATGTACGACAGGTTCTTGCAAGGAGATATGCCCCATGCGTACCCTGCGCCATTTTTTCTCTATCACCTCTACTCCGCATCTGTCACAACGGATGCCTTTGTATCTGGCTCCTTTATACTTTCCACAAGCACATTCATAATCTTTCACGGGGCCGAATATCCGCTCACAGAACAGCCCACCTGTTTCAGGCTTATGCGTGCGGTAATCTATAGTCTCGGCCCGAGTCACCTCTCCTTTGCTCCACTCCAAAATTCTGTCAGGAGAGGCTAAAGAAAGCGTAACACGCCGTATAGGCACGGGAATAGTTACAACCGAATGCCTAATAGTCATCTGATTTCTTTCTTTCTCCATAGTTTCGGTTATAGTTTTTTAATCAAATCGTACATCCAGTGCCAGACCTCTCAACTCATTTACAAGAACTTGAAAAGAGTCCGGCACGCCGAAGTAAGAGATGTTCTCACCTTTGATAATCGCCTCATGGGCTTTCATCCGCCCCTCAATATCATCAGACTTGATAGTAAGCATTTCTTGCAGAAGTGTAGCAGCACCAAAGGCTTCTAAAGCCCACACTTCCATTTCGCCAAAGCGCTGCCCACCAAAGTGAGAGCGCCCCCCGAGAGGCTGGGAGGTAACCACCCCATATGGTCCAACCGACCGTGCATGCATTTTGTCATCCACCATGTGATCTAACTTTAACATGTAGATAACCCCCACAGTAGCAGGTTGGTCAAAGCGCTCCCCCGTTTGTCCATCGTATAAGTATACGCGTCCATCCCGAGGAAGCCCCGCCCTTTCAAGCCAGGCATTCACTTCTTCATAAGTAGCACCCGCAAAAGGAGGAACCTCAAACTTGATATTCAGTTTTTTGCCCGCCCAGCCCAAAATAGCCTCATAGATTTGTCCGATATTCATACGAGAGGGGACCCCCAGTGGATTGAGAACAATATCCACCGGAGTGCCATCCTCCAAATAGGGCATATCCTCTATGGGAGCTATTTTAGCTATTACGCCTTTATTGCCATGCCGACCTGCCAGTTTGTCTCCCACCTTTATTTTGCGTTTAGAAGCCACATACACTTTAGCTAGCTTGAGGACACCATTAGGAAGCTCGTCTCCAGAAGTGAGGTGATACTTAGCTCGCTGTGCATCAGCCTGATAACGAGAATATAGAGCCATATAATTTTGGAATAGCCTCTCTATCAGAAGATTTGTTTCAGGGTCTGTTGTCCAACCCGTGGGGTTGAGGTCTTCAAAGTGCTGGGACAATAACCACTTGTCTGTGATTTTCTTACTGGGGGGTAACTGTTCCTCTCCATACTTATTCTTGATGGAAACCAGCTTCTTACCATTTAGAAGAACTTCAAGTTTCTGTACCATTTGCTGGCGTAAAGCTCTTAGCTGCCGCTCCAGCTGGGTATCAATTTCACGCTCCTTTTGCTTTCGCTCTTCTTGCGTGGTAGCTCTACGGTCTTTTCGGTACAAATAAGTTTCAATTACATAGCCATGAGAGGCCGGGGGCATAGTAAGGGGCGTACTACGAACTTCGGCGCTTCGCTCACCAAAAATTTGGCGAAGAAGTTTCTCCTCAGGCAAAAGTTCTGTACTTTGGCCTTTCGGCGTTACCTTCCCCACAAGGATATCTCCCTCACGCACCTCAGTACCTACTACTACGATACCCTCTTCGTCTAAGAAGCGCGTGCGTTCCTCTGACTCATTTGGTAGCTCGCGCGAGAGCTCTTCAGGACCTGCCTTCGTCTCTCTTACTTCTACTTCAAACTCTTGAATATTTATGCTTGTAAGTACATCTTCTTGAACAAGACGCTCAGAAATCACAATTGCATCCTCAAAATTGTAGCCCTGCCAGGGCATAAAAGCTACAAGGAGATTCTTGCCTAAAGCCAACTCACCCTTTTCAATAGAGTAGCCCTCTACAAGGGGGTCACCTTTTTGAACTCGCTGCCCTTTCCGAACAATAGGACGCAGATTCAAACAGGTGTTTTCATTAGTGCGGCGAAATTTAGGGATTTCGTAAATTACTACCTCTGGATCAAAGCTCACAAGCACTTCTTCAGGTGGCCTCTCATACCGGATAGAGATTCGCGTAGCATCCACATACTCAACCACCCCAGGATATTCCGCATAGATTAGTACACGACTATCTCTTGCTACGTGTTTTTCCATTCCCGTACCCACAATAGGGGCCTCTGGACGCAAAAGGGGAACTGCTTGCCTCTGCATGTTAGAGCCCATTAGGGCCCGATTAGCATCATCATGCTCTAAAAACGGGATAAGACTTGCAGAAAGACCTAACATTTGATCAGGCGCCACATCTACATATTGTACTTCTTGAATAGGAATTTCTGGGTATTCTCCTTGATAGCGTCCCTGGACCTCATTAGATACCTCTCCGTTATTCAGGAAAGCGCGTAGAGGGGCAATCTTATATCTCTCTTCTTGATCTGGGGTGAGATAAACAACTTCTTCCAAACGAGGCTTACCATTACTGACAGGATGATAAGGAGTCTCCAGAAAACCCAGTTCATTCACTCTGGCATAAATAGCGAGAGAGTTGATGAGTCCTATGTTAGCCCCCTCTGGGGTCTCTATCGGGCAAATACGACCATAGTGAGAATAATGTACATCTCTTGCTTCAAATCCGGCATGTTCTCTAGATAGACCACCTGGTCCCATGGCTGAGATTCTTCGTTTATGGGCTAGTTCAGAAAGGGGATTAGTCTGGTCTAAGAGCTGACTAAGTTGACCCTGCGAAAAGAAGGACTGGATTACGCTCGTGAAGGATTTCGGAGTGATAATATCGGATGGCTTGAAGTCCTCGCCTTCGTATGTGCTCATTCTTTCGCGTATGGTGCGAGTAAGGCGAGCCAAACCTGCGGAGACTTGCATATAAATCTGCTCACCTACGGTACGAATGCGACGATGACTTAGATGATCCTCTTCATCGGGGTCCACTTCTCCATCCATAAGCCGCTGTAAATGTTGAATGATAGCCACTACATCTTCTACCCGGAGCAAGGGGTCTTCATACCGCTGTTCATTATACAGCTTTCGGTTTAGTTGAAATCGTCCTACCTTCCCTAAATCATATCGTTTCTCTGAGAGGACTTGCCGCTCTACGAAGAGCCGAGCTCCTTCCTCATCCGAGGTATTATCTATGCCTCTCAAAAGCTTGTAAATCTCCACACATGCTGAGGTTTGGGAGTGGCTAGTATCTTTCGCGAGCGTTGCATACACTATATGGCGTCCATCTTCATACTCAGGTTTGATGAGGTAGAGACTATCTATGTGATGATCACGAAGTACCTGCCAATCTTTCTCAGTAAGCACATGTCCGATGTCATAGATAGTTTGAAAGCGGCGTACGGAGCTCATTTCACCCGTCTCAGGGTCTGTTACTTCCTGTTGAGAGACCTCAGTAATCCGAGTAGCCAGCTTCCGCCCTACATAAGGCGCAAAGCCCTTTTCAGAACGAATCTGACTCAACTTTATCACATCCGCAAGACCAAAATAGCTTACAATATCAGCATCTGAGCTCAGTCCCATCGCACGCAGTAGCAACGTTACGGGCACTGCTTTTTTGCGGTCAAAGTAGACTCGCGCATAGCCCGTAGAGTCTACGGCAAACTCAATCCAGGTGCCTTTTTGAGGGATAACACGAGCTCCGTAGGTCATCTCGGCTGTCCCCGCCCGAGGATTAGCAGAGAAAAGAATGCCAGGAGAACGATGAAGCTGATTTATGACTACACGCTCTACACCATTCACAATAAAAGTCCCCCTGGGAGTCATGTAGGGGATAACCCCCAAATACACCCACTCTTCCTTGGGAGTGAATACAGTGTTATCTGGTTTAAGAGCTCTAAGATAAAACTTTACCTTTAATTGTACCCCATATGTAACCCCACGCGCTTTGGATTCTTCTGGACTATACCGAGGAGGGTCTAACAAGTACCCTCCGAACTCCATGATATATTCCTCTCGGCTATCTTTGACAGGGAAATGCTCCATAAAAGCTTGGTAAAGCCCTTCTGTATGCTGCTTCTCGGGTGGGGTATAAAGGTCCAAGAACTTGCGGAATGATTCCAGCTGCACCTGAAGAAGGTCCGGGACGGGCACCGTGGAGCAGTGCGCAGAAAATCTGATTCTCTCGCTATTCATACCTAAATGCAATAAAAAGAATATGTCGCCCAACTACACAGGTAGTTAGGCACATAAAACCGAATACGCATTCAGAAAAGTTCTACTTGACTTCAACGTCAGCTCCCAGTTCGGCAAGCTGCTGGCGTATCTGCTCGGCTTCCTCCCGAGAGATTTTTTCCTTAATGGGTTGGGGAGCTTTATCCACCAGTTCTTTTGCTTCCTTCAGGCCAAGGCCCGTGATATTCTTTACAACCTTAACGACATCCAGCTTGCGTTCACCGGGGGCCTTTAGAATGACATCAAATTCAGTTTTGGCAGGGGCCTGTGGCTCTGAGACAGCAGGCGCAGCAGAAGCAGGGCCTGCCACCATCACCGGTGCCGCTGCAGGCTTAATGCCGTAATCATTTTCCAGAATTGAAGCCAACTCGTTCACTTCTTTTACCGTAAGGTTTACTAAGGTTTCTGCTAATGCTTTCAAGTCAGCCATAGTATTCAGTTTATTCTATGCGTTTCTTTTAGATAGACTTTCCAGTAGAGCTAAAATCGTATGCCCCCCACTTTGAAGGGCTCCTAATGTGCGATGAAGAGGAGACTGTAAGCGAGCAACTAATTCAGCTATGAGTTCACGACGGGATTTAAGGCGTGTAAGTGTTTCTAAATGCTCTTCTCCAATAAAGGGAGTCTCCTCCACATAAGCGGCTTTCAGCACAGGATAATCTTTACGAAGCTTCTTCCGAAAATCCTCTAACGCAAGCGCAGGCTCTTTGGGCTCGGAATTATAGAATATAACCGCGCTATTTTGATGAAGCACGGACTCAAATAAGTCTGATTGGGGAATCTGTGCATTTTTCAGGGCTTTCATCATGAGCGTGTTCTTGACGACACGGAGCTTGAGGCCCCTCTCATGAAGAGCTCTTCGGAACTCTACTGTCTCACCTGCCGTGAGGGGGCCCAGATTGAGGAGATAGAATCCAGATGCTTCTTGCAGTGATTGTGTAAGTTCCTGAATGATAGCGGTTTTCTCTTCTCGGGTCATAAGCGGCTCCTATCTATCAAAATAGAGGGGCTCATAGTAGTGGATAGATAAACAGAGAGAATATAGTTTCCCTTTACCGCAGCTGGCTTGAGAGCTTCTATAGTTCTTATAGCTTCAATAGCGTTTTCCCTCAGTTTCTGGGTTTCAAAGGAAGCTTTGCCAATAGGAATATGTACTACACCTGTTTTATCGTTTCGCACTTCTATTTTGCCTGCTTTGACTTCCTTGATAGCCTTGGCTATATCGGGGCTTACCGTGCCGCTTTTAGGATTAGGCATGAGGCCGCGAGGACCTAAAATTTTCCCTAAGCGAGCTACTTTAGACATCACATCAGGAGTGCATACCACTACATCCATGTCTAGCCATCCTTGTTCTATTTTAGCGATATACTCCTCTAACCCCACATAATCAGCACCCGCTGCTTCTGCATCCTTTTGCTTATCAGGTGAAACCAGAGCCAAAACTCTCACCTGCCGCCCCGTACCATGAGGCAACGTAACAGTACCTCTCACCAGCTGCTCAGCATACCGAGGGTCTATATTCAGATCAATAGAGAGTTCAAAGGTAGCATCAAAACGTTCATATCGCACTTTCTTGAGGGTCTCTATAGCCTCCCCTAAGGGATACGGTCGCTTTTCTATGGCTCTGAGAGCTGTAAGGTATTTCTTTCCTCTATGCGGCATATCTACTTTTCTCCCTGAATGATCAGCCCCATGTTTTTAGCGGTACCCGCTATCATGTTCATAGCAGCCTCTATAGTATAGCAGTTCAGATCAGGCATCTTTTTTTCTGCAATTTCCCGAATTTGTGTCCATGTAACGGTGCCTACCTTTTTACGGTTAGGCTCGCCTGAGCCTTTCTCTATTTTGGCTGCCTTCTTGAGAAGCTCGGCTGCCGGGGGGGTCTTTATGATAAAATCAAAGCTCTTGTCCTTATATACTGTAACTATTACAGGAAGAACCTCCCCCATGCGATCCTGGGTACGAGCATTGAATTGTTTACAAAACTCCATCAGATTCACTCCTTTGGAACCCAGAGCTGGCCCAATAGGAGGAGCTGGATTAGCCTGTCCGCCCTTTATTTGAAGCTTTACAATAGCCGCTACCTCTTTCATATCTTTTCTGCGTGATAATAGGGAAGTTCTACGGGTGTTTCACGATTAAATATCTTGACACGCACTTGGATACGCTGTTTTTCAGGATAGACTTCAGCCACATATCCTTGGAAGCCTGCAAAAGGTCCCTCTATAATCCGTACAGCCTGCCCTACTTCAAAATCCTGTCTGATTTCTATAGGTGTCTCCGCTGATCTCACTCGGGAGAGAA
The DNA here is from genome assembly GCA_025060275.1 of Bacteroidia bacterium. Lineage (GTDB taxonomy): Bacteria > Bacteroidota > Bacteroidia > SpSt-205 > SpSt-205 > SpSt-205. Next base: position 20,102 of record JANXCJ010000009.1, read on the forward strand.
TAGGAGATATTTCTATATCGGACAGAGGTACAGGCTTAGCTCCCCGAGTGGGAGATACAAAATACATCACATCGGGGATACTTCGCAGGATTTGGATGAGTTCTGGCACATCTTCCTCCATAGGAATATCTAAGAACAAATACCCCGGCATAAATACCCTGTCTCGCTCGCGTTTTTTCCCTCCCTTACGGTCCTCAAGGACCTTTTCCATCGGCACTAAAATATCCGTCACCCTGTGAGACAAGCCAAGCCGTTCTAACTCCTGACGAATACGCATAGAGACCTTCTTCTCTTGGGAGACACGGACTTTTAGGGCATACCAAGCCATTTGGTACATCAAAATAAGGAGTAAACACCGCGCATAATCGTGCTAAAAATCAAGTCTATAAGGCCAATTACAATCGCAATCAACAAGCTGCCTACAAGTACTGTCACCGTAGTACTGAAAAGCTGAGGAAAAGCAGGCCACTCTACTTTCTCTCGCCATTCGGTGAAGTATTCTTTCCAGACCTTGGTTAGCTTCTCTCTCATTGCACGGGTGGCAGGACTCGAACCCGCAGCCTGCGGTTTTGGAGACCGCTGCTCTACCAGTTGAGCTACACCCGTATGTGAAGCGCAAAATTAATCTAAAATTTCAGTAACTTGACCTGCTCCAATAGTACGCCCTCCCTCCCGAATAGCAAAACGAAGCCCTTTCTCCATCGCAATAGGATAAATAAGCTCCACTTGAATGCTTACATTATCCCCTGGCATTACCATTGGCACATCGGGAGGTAGCGTAATAGTACCTGTCACATCCGCCGTGCGGAAGAAAAACTGAGGGCGATAATTTGTAGTAAAAGGAGTATGGCGCCCTCCTTCCTCCTTTGTTAGGACATATACTTCTGCTTTGAACTTTTTGTGGGGAGTTACACTATTAGGTGCGCACACTACCATTCCCCTCCGTACTTGATCCTTGTCTATACCTCGTAAGAGTAAGCCCACATTATCCCCTGCTTGCCCTTCTTCCAGCAGCTTCCGAAACATTTCTATTCCTGTCACGACAGAAGTGAGCTTATCCTCTCTAAGTCCCACAATGTCTACAGGCTCATTCATACGAATTTTACCCCGCTCAATCCTGCCTGTCACCACGGTACCCCGACCAGTGATAGAAACCACATCCTCTATGGGCAGCAGGAAAGGCTTATCAATAATCCTTGGGGGCGTGGGAATATAGCTATCAAGCGTATTTAGAAGCTCTATAATCTTTTCTTCCCATTTAGCATCCCCATTGAGAGCACCCAGGGCAGATCCCCGAATAATCGGTGTCGTATCTCCCGGATAACCATAGAAGTTCAAAAGATCACGAATTTCCATCTCTGCCAATTCTAAAAGCTCCTCATCATCTACCATATCCACTTTATTGAGAAACACGACTATATAAGGAACCCCTACCTGACGAGCCAAAAGTATATGTTCTCTCGTTTGTGCTTTTGGTCCATCCGTGGCAGCCACAACGAGAATAGCCCCATCCATCTGCGCAGCTCCTGTTACCATGTTTTTCACATAGTCCGCATGCCCTGGGCAATCAATATGTGCATAGTGTCTCTTCTCTGTTTGATACTCCACATGAGCAGTATTGATGGTAATGCCTCGTTCTTTTTCTTCAGGGGCACTGTCAATAGATTCGTATGTGCGCTCTTGAGCTAATCCTCTCTTTGCGAGCACCTTAGTAATCGCAGCAGTAAGAGTAGTTTTACCATGATCTACGTGTCCAATTGTACCTACATTAACATGCTCTTTATCGCGAACAAAAACCGGCTTAGACATATAGTGCGCTTGTGCGGAGTCGAACCGGCCCTTCCTAATGGTCCTCTACCCATTAGGATGCTCCCACGAGCTCCAAGGCAAAAGTTGGCGCAAAAATACAAAAAATTTTAGGTACCAAGCCCCCCTCACCATGCCTTACATTCGTACAAAGTTTGATACCCCTATTTTGTCAGGAATAAAGAAGAAACACCCCTATTCCAAAAATCGTGATAGCAAAAAGACGAGCGAGATGCGGACCTGCTATGCGCTGGGCTATGCGGGAAGAGATAGCGCTCCCTACAAGAATACCTAAAGCCAATGCAAAAGCTACCCCTACCATAACATTTCCTTTCTGCCAATACGGAATTACTGCCATGAAACTCACGGGTAGAGTCATAGTAAGCAAACTTGTGCCCTGCGCCATGTGCTGATCTACCTTGACAAGAAGTACTAATAGGGGCACTATGATCACCCCCCCTCCCAAGCCTGTGAGACCCTTTAGAGCACCAGCAGCCAAGCCTATGATAAGCCCCCACATTACTTTGTACAAAGCCCCTTTTTTCTGCCCCTCTCCCGCTGAGGGAAAGGAAAAAGAACGACCCGCTCGCCAGAATTGCCATACCGATACTACAATCAGAAAAACGGCAAAGACCTGCGTAAGAAGCTCACTACGCATTTCTTGCACCCATCGGGCGACAAAAAAGCTAGAAACCGCTATACCCCCTGCTACTCCCAATGCTAAATGCCCATCTACTCTTCCATGCTTGTAATAATTCCAAGCTGCCCAGCCAAATACAGGCAGAGCAAATGCTAAAAGCGCTGTACCCTGAGCTACATGCTGTGTATAGCCCATTATTAGGACCAGAAGGGGAATGATTATCGTCCCTCCTCCTATTCCCACTAACCCACTTATCACGCCAGATAAAAGTCCTAAAGCGAATCCAATAGCCCACTCAGATAGCCCTGACATGATGCGAAAGAAAACAAAATTGCAGTGGAGAGCTTCTCCTCCCCACTGCAGCATAGTCCAAGAGATGATTTATTTCTGATTTTACTCTGCTATTACAAAGCGAACCCCTTGAGTGTAACCTTGATAAGTGGCTCCCACGAAATAGGTCCCAGCAGGAAGAGAGACGGGTATTCTGAATTTATACCTGCCTGCTGGTACCTGGCAGTCTCCCTGCCACACGAGCTGCCCTGCTATATCTACAATTCGTACATGTACTTTGCCAGAGTGGGGCAGGTCAAATCGTATAAATGGTGCTTCCGTAGAGGGGTTGGGGAACACCGTAAAGTTCCAACTACCTCCATTTGAAGCCGTGCGAATGCTCATGGATTGGCTGAGCCGACACACAAGTCCCACGGCATAGTCCACTCCTTCTAGATTTCTATCAGGTGCCCAAATACCGGCTATCCCTTCCAAGCCCCTACGAGAGATAGGCACACTTTCATCAGCTACTACAAAATTTCCAATAGTACCAGCATTAGAAGGACTTAGCACCTTGAAACCTACCGCAATAGCTTGACCTCCTGCAAGAGAGAGAGGAGAGCTAAGCGGTACGGTATAGCGACGCAGTGTGAAAGTCTGATTATTCTGCCCCGTGAAGTTTGCTAAAACCTCCCCATTTCCAAAGTCTAACACATCAATACCCACTGAGTCTATCTGGGTTCCTACAGCACCCGAAGCTAAATCATAGTTATAGACCCACAGAGCCAGAGGATAATTTGAAGTGCCTGCGTCTTCAGATAGCATGTCCACAGATAGAGCTTCCACCTCTATGTCCTGCGGCGCCACAAATACCATCCCATTAGCAAAGCTCACCCCTCCAATCTCCTCATTCGCAGGGTCCCATATCCCGTCATCATAGCGCAGAATATAGGCTCCCCGATTAGGTCCGGTTGTCAGGCTATCAGAAATAACCAGTTCAGAGAGATACTGGTTATTGCCTGCGAAGCCATCACCGCCTCCCATAATGGTCACCATATGAATAGCTCTATAGCTACCTGTAGCTAATGAAGTGGGAGTACTCCGATTAGAGTTGAAAGGCTTCGTATAGGTGGAAACAAAACTCGCACTTGGGTTAAAGGGAGGCTGTATAAAAATCGTATCAGCATATATTACGGTCGTGCCACTGCCAGGTCCTAATACACGCAGCACAGAACGAACCTGATTAGAAACTACCTGATTCCCTGTATTGAGGACTCCGGCTTGCAGAGACGGGGAGACACCATTCTTAATGACAAAAATACCTTCTCCACGAGGCGTGAGAGACCAATCCGCCTGCACATCCGTAACAGAGCATGCAAAGGTACGGGGGTGCCAAATCTTAATGACATATTCTGAAAAAGGCACAGGCCAAGCAGCCGCTATATTTAGACCCGACTGTCCTGTTATATTCTCCATGCCTACTACATTGAAGTTACCATTTGAATAGGAGCTATGATAACCTGTCGTTATTTCCTTATACTGGAGAGTAATGGAGGAGTCATTAGGATCAAGTATAATCTGGAATGAATTTCTACCACTCCAGTGTCCAGGGGTATTTCCATTCCAATAAGGCACGCTGTCCCAAGTGATTACGAAGCGTCCATTCCCATCTACCCCATACACAAGCTTAGCCCTAGGAATAGGTGCTCCCGCATCATCCGTGAAAGTAAGGTCCGAAACATAAGCCCCTATCCATTCGTTAGGTGCAGCTGGATTTGGGAAGGTAGGGAAGTAAGGCGGCGCACCAGAAGAGACATTTGCACCTCTTTCAAATACGATATATCCATTTGAGCCTACATATATTTTATTATAGCTATTCCAGTAATAAACAAAGGAAAAGGGCAAAATTATGGGACCAGCGAAGTTATCATCCCCTAAACCCGTCAGATACTGTGGATTCGTAAGCTCACTAATCTCTACCCAGTCGTAGGTCGGTGTAGAGTCAGGTACGCCCGCAAGATGGGTATACCACCTGTAACCGCATACATCTCCACCTACATTCGCAGGCTGCGCATATACAAGTGCAGCAGCTAGGTAAAGGCTAACGTAACGCATGGCGCGAAGATATAGCTTTTTCTCACACTTTGCATCTATACCCTGCCTATTTTTGCTTTTTAGTAGAGAGTAGCCTTGGAAAACTGACCTTCAATCTTC